>NZ_KB906172.1:0-89070 GCF_000381205.1 Thioalkalivibrio sp. ALE11
ATGAACCCCGCATCCGTGTCTTCGGGACAGGGCATGAGAGGCCGGTGAGGAGAACCCCTGGCGCTCCTATGAGGCACCCCTTCCCCGGAAGGGCTGACCCTCGCCCGTAGAGAAGGGCAGCTCCGCGACGAAGTGAAGTCCGGTCGGTAACCAACCCGCGTATATCAGAGTGATCCACCGTCGCAATCCGCTTCTCGTGCCCTGCCTCGAAGGCATGGAAAACTGGAGGTCTCGATCGAACACTACAGCCAACCGTTGACAGGTCAATCCATATCAGGAGCGCAGCCCTCTGCGCGATTCGGGGCGGTGTCAATCGGTCAGGTTGGCGGACCAGGCGCGGATCAGGCCGGCGACGTAGCGGGTGTGTTCCGGGCGTGAGAGCAGGTGGTCTACGCGGTTGAGGGCGACGAAGCTGCGCGGGTGCTGCGCCATGCGGAAGATATGCCCGGCGTGGTCCACGTTGACCACGGTATCCCCGGGGGCGTGCAGCAGCAGGATCGGCCGGTTGAGCCGGGCCAGAGCGGTCTCCAGCGTGGGCTCCTCGATGGACTCCAGCAGCGCCCGGCCAATGGTAACCGGGCGCCCCCCTATGATCAGCCGGGCGTGCCCCTCGCGCGCGATCTCTTCGGCGTGATCCTGAAACAGGTGGCGCACGTGCCCGGGACGGCTGGGGGCGGCGATGGTGACCACGGCGTCGACCTCCGGGCGTTCGGGGGCGACGAGAATGGCCAGCGCTCCGCCGAAACTGTGGCCGAGCAGCAGGGTGGGCTCCGTGTCCGGATGATGCGCGGCGAGGGCGTCCAGCGCGGCTTCCAGGTCCTCGCGGCCGGTCTGGAGGGTGGAGTCCGCGAACGCCCCTTCGGACTCACCCAGTCCGGCGAAGTCGAAGCGCAGGGTTGCGTAGCCCTCCTCGGCCAGCGAGCGGGCCAGCCGCACGGTGGCGGGGAAGTCCTTGGAACAGGCAAAGCAGTGCGCGATGCAGGCCTTGCCGCGCGGCGGCCACTCGGGTTCCACCAGGACGCCGCTCAGCCGGACTCCGCGCGGCGTGGGGATGGACAGCGAGGTGTTGCGTACGGCCATGTTGCGGTCTCCGGGGTTACGGGTGGACGGGCCTGTGGCCCTGACCGGGCTGGTCTGGGATGATACGTGAGGCGTTGGGTCCCGGGGAGCGGACGTGGAATACGACAGCGAGATCAGGGCACGACTGACGGAACTGGAGGCGGAGCACCGGGCGCTGGATTCGGCGATCGCCGCCATGCACGCCGGGCCGTCCCCGGATTTTCTCGAGATCCGTCGGCTGAAGAAGCGCAAGCTTCAGCTCAAGGACACCATTGCGCGGCTGCGCAGCCGCCTGATCCCGGATCTGAACGCCTGAGGAAGGCGCGGTGGCGGGAGGGGGCGCAAAAAAACGGCGCCCCGGAGGGCGCCGTCAACAGGGTCCATCCCGTTCGTGTGATGAGGCTAAAGGCTTCGGTCAGCCCCAGATGTCCGCGGTAATGCCGGCGTACCAGCCGCGGGTGTACTGCGCTTCCTGCTCGCGGAAGCGGCTGGATGCACCCGTCGGGCTGACCCCGCCGGCGCCTTCCACGCCGGCCATCTGGCCGTCCTTGAACTGGTACACCGCCGCCACGCTGATGCCGTAGTCCGGCGTGACCAGGCTGTAGCAGGTGTTCACCGCGGTCGGGGTGATCGGATCGCGGCCGGCCAGTTCGTGGCTGATCGCGGCGGCGACCATCTTGCCCTGGGTGTTGGCGGAATGGCCCGACTTCGGCATCGCACCGGCCACGGAGGCGTCGCCCAGCACGTAGATGTTGTCGTCACGCTCGGACCTGAAGGTGTCCTGACGCACCGGGCACCAGCCCTCCGCGTTGGTCAGGCCGGCATCGTGGACGATCTGGTTGGCGCGCTGGGCCGGGATGAAGTTCATCACGTCGGCCTCGACCCGCTCGAAACCGGCCTCGGTCACCGCGGTCATGTTGCGCACGTCGACCTCCTCGACCAGGCCGCCGTCCGAGGCCGGGCGCCATTCGATCATGTCGCCGTATTCCTGAGCCCAGCCTTCCTCGAACAGGCCCTGCTTGGAGAAGCCGTCCTTGGCGTCGAGGATGATGATCTTGGAGCGGGGCTTCTCCTGCTTGAAGTAGTTCGCGATCAGCGACACGCGCTCATACGGCCCGGGCGGGCAGCGGAACGGGTTCGGCGGGGCCACCATCACGAACGTGCCGCCATTGGGCATGTCTTCGAGCTGCTGGCGCAGGATACGGGTCTGGTCACCGGCCTTCCAGGCGTGCGGGATGCGCTCGGCGTCGGCCTCGCTGATGCCCTCGGTGCGGTCGTAGCGGAAATCGATGCCCGGGGACATGACCAGCTTGTCGTACTGCAGGGTCTCGCCACTGGCGAGACGGACGTTGCGGCCGTCGGCGTCCACCGCGGTCACGCGATCCTGCACGACCCGGACCCCGTGGCGGCTTTCCAGCGCGCCGTAGGTCTGTTCGATGAAGTCCATGTCGACGATGCCGCCCAGCACCCAGTTACTGCCATAGCAGGTGTAATAGCGGGCGTTGGGCTCGACCAGGGTGACGTTGAGTTCCGGCGAATACTTCTTCAGGTATTTCGCGGCGGTGGCGCCACCGGAGCCGCCACCGACCACGACGACATGGGCCTTGTCGGCGCCACGCGTCTTCTGCGGCGCGCAGCCGACGCCGGTCAGGGCCACGGCGCTCCCCGCGCCGACGACCTTGATGAAATTACGGCGGGAAAATTCCTGCATGATGTCTCTCCCTCTCTTGTGTGCTGGGCCGTTCACTGGCCGAAGTAGGCGGCCAGGGCCTCGATTTCCTCATCGGTGTAGCCGGTGGCGTGACGGTCCATGACCGTGGCCGGGCGTTCGCCATCGCGGAACGCCTTCATCTGGCTGACAATGAGGCTGGAGGGATAGTTACTGAGATCCGGGGCACCCCCGGCCTCGGCGGACGCGGCACTGTGGCAGTTCACGCAGGTGTCGGCCATCAGCTGTCCACGCGTGATTTCGTCGCCGGCCGTGGCCTGAGCGAACGGAATGGCAAGGGCCACGGCCCCGACCAGCCCCGCGAAAGTAAGGCGCGATTTCTTCATTGTTACGGACTCCTCCGTCTTGAAGGTTTGCTGTTTTAGCGGCGACAGCCGTGATGCGCTGCCTTCATCCTCCGGCCCGGTGTGACGATCCGGGCTCTTCATTGGCGCGGCCGGGTTCATGCCCGGCCTTGCGCATGATCTCGCCTTGGGTCGATCATTGCCACGACGGTATAGCACAAAAAAAAACCGTTTTCGATTAGCGTTTTCTAAGACAGCAAGGGGATGGAACCATGATCGAGGAGCGGCGACGTCATCCGCGGATACCGATGACGGTCAACGTGGTGGTATCGGCGGGCGAGGGCGAGCCGGTGACCCTGACCACCAATGACATCTCCGGCGGCGGGGCCTTCCTGCGCTGGGAGGAGGGGCAGAAACCGGACCTCAGGGGCTTGCTGGAGCTCGAGTCGGACGACGAGCTGATGCTGCAGGTGTTCGGCCTGCTGGGGGACGGTGACGAGCCACCGAAGGTCCGTGCCCAGGTCGTGCGTGTGCACGAGGACGGCATTGCGGTGAGGTTCGACCCCGAGGCGATGGGGGTTGATCGCGCGGGGTCGGCCGCGGGGTAACCCAATCGGCCAGGGGGCTGGCCTCCTACGGCTGGGGGCTTGTAGGAGCGCAGCCCCCTGCGCGATCCGGCGCCGGGGGTGGCCCCTGATCGGCCAGAGGGCTGGCCTCCTACGGTCGGGGGGTAGGAGGCCGGCCCTCCGGCCGATCAGGGCCGACCCGCCTAATGCGCCGTCGTCCGCTCCTGGGCCAGCACCCACGGTGCGGCCACGATCGCGGTGAACACCGGATCGGCCTCGGTCCAGCGGCGGGCGTCCTCGTCGGAGGCGCGCGCCACCTGGCCGCTGGCCAGCCACGCGCTGACCTCGTGGGTGGAATCGTCACGGAAGGCGCGGGCCACCTCGATCAGGTCCAGTTCGGGGGCCACGCGAATCACGACACCGCGGGCGAAATGGGGCATCAGCTCGCTCCAGCGGATGGGCCCGGCCTCCTCCTCGATGGGGATTTCGGCTTCGGGGTCGGCCGGTGGTTCGACGGGAAGATCGCTGGGTTCGGACATGGTCGCTCGGCTGTGTCGCATGCGGATTTCAGATGCGGTTCAGGCTAGGCGGATACCCTTGGCACTGCAACCGTCCGTCGAACTCAGTCAGGGAGAGATTGTTGATGTTGTCCAGTGTGTGGGGAATCCGAATGACCCGTCTTGCCCCCGTGGTGTTCCTTCTGATCCTGTTGCTGGCGGGGGGCGCCGGTGCGCGCGAGGACGGGGCGGATCGCAACCCGGTGTGGACGCTGGACGAGGCGGTCGAGCAGGTGGAGGCGCTGTATCCCGGGCGGATCCTTTCGGCCCGGGAAAATGACGGCGAGGGCAGCGTGCGGGTCTTCGTGGTGCGTATCCTGACCGAGAATCAGGAGGTCCGGACGCTGCGGATCGAACAGGGCACGGAGGTGCGGCGATGAACCTGCGAATCGTGCTGGTGGAGGATGATTCGGCGCTGCGCGGCCAGCTGGCCGGAGAACTGCAGGAATCGGGCTGCCGGGTGGACACCGCTGCCGATGGCGACACCGGGCTGTATCTGCTGACCGAATACAACTGCGACATTGCCGTGGTGGACCTGGGTCTGCCCGGGATGGACGGCCTGGACGTGATCCGCCGGACCCGCGAACACAAGCCGCGGCTGCCGATCCTGGTGCTGACCGCCCGTGACCGCTGGCAGGACAAGGTCGAGGGTCTGGAGGCAGGCGCCGACGACTACCTGACCAAACCCTTCCACGTGGAGGAGCTGGTGGCGCGCCTGCGCGCGCTGGCGCGCCGCAGCCTGCAGTCGGGGCACGAGGCGCTGCGCTTTGGCCCGCTGGTGATCGACACTGCCTCCGATGCCGTGTGGCTGAACGGCGAGGGCGTCAGCCTGACCACCTTCGAGTACCGCCTGCTGCTGCATCTGGCGCGCCAGCCCGGCCGGGTGCTGAGCAAGGACGCCCTGGCCGACTATCTCTACGAACACGACGACGACCGCGAGAGCAACGTGATCGAGGTGCTGATCGGGCGCCTGCGGCGCAAGCTGGACCCGGACGGCGGGCTGGGCGTGATCGAGACCCTGCGCGGCCGCGGTTATCGCTTCGCCCTGCAGCCCGACGCCGCTTCGGCCGACGCCTGAACGGTTACGTCACGCCCTTCCATGGCCCTTGCCGAGCGTTCCCTGGCCGATCGCGCCGCCCGCGCGCCGTTGCTCCTGCGCATGGGGCTGGTGGCGGTGGCGGTGGTGCTGCTGTTCTCGGTGCTGACCGCATGGGTGCTGGAAACCGCCTTTCGCGACAATGCCGCGGACGCGGCCGAAACCCGGCTGGAGGCGCAGGTGCTGCTGCTGATGGGCATGGTCGAGGTGCTCGCGGAAGACGACGTGCGGGTGCCGCAGATGCTGCCGGAGAGCCGGCTGCAGCTGCCCGGCGGCGGGTTGTATGCGCGCATCCTCGGGCCTGCCGGCGATACCGTATGGCGTTCGCCGTCGGCGGTGGCCACCGAACTGAATGACTGGACGCGTGAAGAATACTTTGCCTACAGCATGACGGTGCGCTGGCAGCTGGATGGCGAATCGGTGCCGCTGGTGTTCCAGATGCTGGAGGATCGCAGCGCATTCGACGAGCAGGTTGAGAGCTACCGCTACAGTCTGTGGCAGGGCCTGCTGACCATGACCCTGTCGCTGATCGTGGCCCTGATCCTGGCGTTGTGGTTCTGGGGCCTGCGGCCGCTGCGCAGGGTGCGCGCGGAGCTGGACGCCCTGCGCCACGGTGACCGGGTGCATCTGGAGGGACCGTATCCGCGCGAGATCGGGGCGCTGACCGGCTCCATCAACGACCTGATCGACTTCGAGCGCGAGCGCCTGGTGCGCCAGCAGAACGCACTCGCGGATCTTGCCCACAGTCTCAAGACCCCGATCGCCTCGCTGCGCCTGAATCTGGAAGGACACGCCCCCGATCACGAGGACCTGCGGCGCCAGGTCGACCGCCTGCAGGCGATGGTCCAGCACCAGCTCAACCAGGCCCAGCGGGTGGGCCCGGTGCCGTTCCAGACGCCCGAGCCGCTGGCCCCGGTGATCGAGCGCACCTGCCGCGCCCTGCGGCGGCTGGCGGAGCACCAGGGGGTGTCGCTGGAGACCGATGTGGCGGAGGGCTGTGCCCTGCGCATGGATTCGGGCGCGATGCTTGAACTCCTGGGGAATCTGCTGGACAACGCGGTGCGCCACGCCCGCTCGCGGGTGCGGATCACCACACACTGCGATGAGCGGGAAACCGTGCTGACGGTGGATGACGACGGGCCCGGGATCGACCCGGCCGATCGCGAGCGGGTCCTGGAACGCGGCCAGCGGGCCGACACGCGCGAAGACGCGGACGGACAGGCGGCGGGCCAGGGCCTGGGGCTCAGCATCATCCACACCCTGGTCAGCGATCATGGTGGTCAGCTGGAGATCGAGCGTGCGCCGGAGCTGGGTGGCGCGCGGCTGCGGCTGGTGTTCGCCCCGGTCGGCGACTGAGGCCCGTGTGCGCCCGTCTCAGAGCCGGAAGTCCTCCAGCGAGGCCTCGGGTGCCCGCCCCAGCAGGCCGTCGCGCACCAGCGCCGCCGCGCCGCAGGCAAAGGTCCAGCCGAGGTGCCCGGAGCCGGTATTGAGATGCAGGCCCGGTACCGCCGTGGGACCCAGGATCGGCGTACCGCGATCGCTCATCGGGCGCAGCCCGGCCCACGGGGCCATGGTCTCGCGGTCGAGCTCCGCCGGCAGCGCGGTCAGCGTGCGCCGGCACTGGGCCAGCACGTTGGCTGCGCGTCGGGGTTCCATGCGCGCGTCGGTGCCGGCGAACTCGGCGGTGCCGGCCAGCCGCAGCTGATCGCCCAGCGGGGTCATGACCACCTTGTTGGCGTCGTCGATCAGCGGCAGGTTCAGTCGCCGTGAGGCATCCATCGTCAGGCTCAGGGAATAGCCCTTCACCGGGGCCACCGGCAGGTGCAGCCCGAGCGGGCGCAGCAGCGCCGGGGCCTCGTGTCCGCTCGCGACTACGCAGGCATCGGCTGCAATCGGTCCTTCATCGGTCTCGATCGCGTCGATTCGCCCCTGGAACGTGCGCAGTCGCCGCACCCGTGTCGCGGGCCGGTAGCGCAGGCCGCGGTCCCGCGCCAGCTCGAGCAGTCCGGTGGTGAAGCGGCGCGCATCCCCGATGGCATCATCCGGGAAATACAGCCCGCCGCAGAGTTCGTCGCGCACCCCGGCCAGCGCCGGTTCGCGGTTGATCACCTGCTCGGTGTCCCAGGCCTCGAACCGCACGCCCTCGTCCTGCATGGCCTCGGCCGCATGCCGATTGCGGGCCTGGCTCTGCGGATCGCGGAAGACCTTGAGGATGCCGGATTCACGGAAGTCGAAGTCCAGGCCGGAGCCGGCCAGTTCCCGATTCAGGCGCCGGGTCTCGCGCAGGGAGAAAGCGGCCAGGCGGGCGTTGACCAGGGCGTGCCGCTGGAAGGCCGAACGCCGGCTGTGCCACAGAAAACGCAGACCCCAGCCGGCCAGTCCCGGCAGGGCGCGCGGGCGCATCAGCAGCGGGGAGTCCTCGCGCCCCAGATAGCGCAGCAGGTCGAGGCCCACGCCGGGGGTGTTCCAGGGCTCGGCATGGCTGGCGTGCAGCATGCCGCCGTTGGCATGGCTGGCGCCGGCCGCCGGTTTGGTCGCGGCATCCAGGAGGGTGACATCGAGTCCGGCCTCGCGCAGATACCACGCGGTGGTGACCCCCATCACGCCGGCTCCGATGACCACCACATGCATGCGCTCCCCTCCCGTTGCCTACAAAGATCCGGCAAAGCGTTTGATCAGCGTGTCGTACTCGCGTTCCAGGCGCTGTGCCGAGACCTTCTCGCGGGTGCCCAGTTCCTGGGCGAACTGCGATACGCGGAACTCCTCGATGCGATAGCGAAAGGCGAGGACATCGGGGTCATCCGGGCGACGTTCCAGCAGGTCGCGGGCCTTCTGCCACAGCGGCTCCACCGCCACCCGGCCGGCGCGGTCCTTGTCCGGGGCCCGGGTCAGGCGCTCCAGGCGCCGGTCGATGGCCTGCAGGTAGCGCGGGAACTCGGGCAGCACGTCGGGCGGGGTGCTCAGCAGGAAATCCGGCGGGACCAGGGCGTCGAGCTGGTCACGGATGTCGCGCGCCGCCTCGATCCAGGACAGCGGCAGATCACCGTGCAGCCGGCTGCGCAGGTCGTGCCAGCGGGCGAGGATGTCGGCCGCCAGGCGGGCCAGTTGGGTGGCGGTCGGGCCCAGTTCGCTGCGCCCGGCTTCCAGACGCTCGGCGAAGGCCTCGGCATCGCGCGGCCATTGTTCCGGGGCGTCGGCGAGGAACACCCGGTCGGCCGCCGCCTCCAGTACCTGGTCGCGCAGGGCGATGCCCTCACCCCGGCCTTGTCCCAGCGTGGCGTAGTGCAGGCTGGCGCGGTCCATGTCCGGCAGCTGGCGTTTGAGATCGCGCACCGCCGGACGCAGGGCCAGCAGGAACAGCCGACGCAGCCCGGCGCGATGGCGGCGTTCGGCCGCGGCGGGGTCGGGTTCCAGTTCCAGCGACACGCAGTCACCGCGGTCCACCAGCACCGGGAAGGCGCGCATGCGGGCGCCTTGGTGTTCCTGTTCCACGCTCTCCGGCAATGCGCCGAAGTCCCATTCGGTGATGCCCTCGCGCTGGGGGCCGCTCGTCGGGCCGGGGTCGAAGGTGGCCTCCGCGGTGCCGCCGAGTTCGGCCTTGAGCGCCGGCAGATCGCGCCCGGCGGTCAGCTCGTTCCCGTCCGGGTCGAGGATGCGAAAGCGCAGGATCAGATGCGGTTCGAGCGTGTCCGGGCGCCAGGCATCGGGCGGGATGGCGGTGCCGGTCATGCGCTCCAGTTCTTCCGCCAGCGCCGGCAGCAGCGGGCCCTGGCGGTGCTCCAGCCGGGCCAGCGCGGCGCGGGCGAAGTCCGGGGCGGGCACGAACTGGCGCCGCAGGCTCTTGGGCAGGCTCTTCAGCAGCGCCGTGACCCGCTCCTCCAGCAGCCCCGGCACCAGCCAGTCGCCCAGCCAGTCGGGCACCGCATTGAGTACCGCCACCGGGACGTCCACGGTCACCCCGTCGTCTTCCTTCCCGGGTTCGAAGCGGTAATGCAGCGGCAGGCGCAGGCCCTCCAGTTCGAGGTGATCGGGGTAGGCGCCCTGCGGCAGGGATTCTTCCGGTTCGTTGCGCAGCTCGGCGGGGTCGATGCGCAGGCAATCGGGGTCCTCCTGCTCGCGTTTGCGCACCCAGCGCTCGAACGACGGGCCGTCACGCACGTCCTCCGGGATGCGCGCGGCGTAGAACTCGAACAGCCGGTCCTCCTCGGCCAGCAGGTCGCGGCGCCGGCCGCGGGCCTCCTCCTCGGTGATCGCGGCCACCGCCTCGCGGTTGGCGCGCACGCCGCGCGAACGGGTGCGCAGCTGGCCGCCGACCAGCCCCTCGCGGATGAAAATCCGCCGGGCCTCCTCGGGGTCGTGGCGGGCGAAGTCCACCGGCTTCTTCGCCGCGACCACCAGGCCGTAGAGGGTGATGCGGTCGTAGGCGCCCACGCGCCCGCTCCGGCGCTGGAAATGGGGCTCGAAGATATGATGGCGCAGCAGGTGCGGGGCCACCTCCAGCAGCCAGTCGGGTTCGATGCGCGCGTTCTCGCGGGCATATACCCGGGTGGTTTCGGCGATCTCCGCGCTGACCACCCAGTTGGGCTTTTTCTTCGCCAGCACCGAGCCCGGATGGATCTGGAAGCGGCGGTTGCGCGCGCCGAGGTAGTCGCCGCGTTCGGTCTTCTGCCCGATCTGGCTGACCAGCCCGCTCAGCAGGGCGCGGTGCACGGACTCGGGTTCGGCCGTCGCGCGGCCCGGGTGCAGTTCCATGTCGCGCGCCAGGCGCAGCAGCTGGCTGCGCAGTTCCTGCCATTCGCGCATGCGCATGAAGTTGAGGAAGTGCTCGCGGCACCAGCGCTTCAGGGCGTTCGAGCCGCGGGCCTCGCGCGCATCGTGCCAGGCCTGCCACAGCCGCAGCATGCCCATGAAGTCGGAGCCCTCGACGCGGAACTCGGCATGTGCGGTGTCGGCCGCCTGCGTCGCATCGGCGGGGCGCTCGCGCGGGTCCTGCAGGGACAGGAACGCGGCGATGGTGGCGGTCTCGGTCACGCAGCCATGCTCGGCGCCGGCCAGCAGCATCGCCCCGTGGCGCGGATCCACCGGCATGCGCGAGAGCTGGCGGCCGCGCTCCTGCAGGCGATGGCCGGCATCCACCGCCCCCAGTTCCTCCAGCAGGCGGTAGCCGTCCTTGATCAGGCGCGAATCCGGCGGGTCGACGAACGGGAAGCGCCGCGGGTCGCCCAGTTTCAGCGCGGCCATCTGCAGGATCACCGAGGCCAGATTGGAGCGCTGGATCTCCGGGTCGGTGAAGGCCGGGCGCTGCTGGTAGTCCTCCTCGGAGAACAGGCGGATGCAGACCCCCGGCCCGAGGCGGCCGCAGCGGCCGGCGCGCTGGTCGCAGGCGGCCTGCGATACCGGTTCGAGGCTCAACCGCTGCACCCGCGTGCGCCACGAATAGCGCGACACCCGGGCCAGCCCGGAGTCGATCACGTAGCGGATGCCGGGCACGGTCAGCGCGGTCTCGGCGACGTTGGTGGCGAGCACGATGCGCCGGCCCGAGTGCGCCTGGAACACCCGCGACTGCTCGCGCGCCGACAGCCGGGCGTACAGCGGCAGGACCTCGGTGTCGGGCGCGGATTCCTCGCCGCGCAGGGCACGGTGGGCATCGCGGATCTCGCGTTCGCCCGGCAGGAACACCAGGATGTCGCCGGGGCCGGCGCGGCGGCATTCGCGCACCGCGTCGCGGATGCCGGTGAACAGGTCGCGTTCGCCGTCGTCACCGTCTTCGCCCGCGTCCGCGGTGTCCGGTTCCAGCGGGCGGTAGCGCAGCTCCACCGGGTAGGTGCGCCCGGGCACGTCGATCATCGGGGCGTCGTCGAAGAAGCGCGACAGGCGTTCCGGGTCCAGGGTGGCCGAGGTGATGATCACCCGCAGTTCCGGGCGCTTGCGCACCAGGCGCTGCAGGACCCCCATCAGGAAATCGATGTTGAGGCTGCGCTCGTGGGCCTCGTCGACGATGACGGTGTCGTAGGCCAGCAGCTCGGGGTCGTGGGCCATCTCGGCCAGCAGCATGCCGTCGGTCATCAGGCGGACGAAGTTGTCCGGCCCGGTGCGGTCGGAGAAGCGGACCTTGCAGCCCACCGCGGCGCCGGACTCCTCGCCCAGCGGGGTGCCCAGCTCCTCCGCGATGCGCGCGGCCACCGAGCGCGCGGCGATGCGCCGCGGCTGGGTGTGGCCGATCAGGCCGCCGCGACCGCGCCCGGCCTCCAGGCACAGCTTGGGCAGCTGGGTGGTCTTGCCGGAACCGGTCTCGCCGGAGAGCACGATCACGGAGTGGGTGCGGATCGCCTCGATGATCCGCTCGCGTTCCGCGTGCACCGGGAGATCCCCGGTATATACGGGCTGCGGCCGACGCGCCTCGGCCGCGGCCTCGCGTTGCTGTTCGGTCGCGAGGCGCTGCTGCAGGTTGCGGGCCAGGCGGTCGAACGCCTGGCCACGGTCGCGCCGGCGTCGCGCGCGGCGGAGCAGGTCCAGCAGGTCGCGCCGTTCGGCAATGCGCTGGAGACCGTCGACTTCGGCGGACAGCGCGTCGAGATCCGGCGCGGCGCTCTCCCCGGTCTCCATGGTCAGCCCCGGTCGCGCAGGCGCAGGGCCTCGATGCCTTCCGAGCGCAGCCGCTCGAGGACTTCGCGGGTGCGCTCGGGATCGTTGTACGGCCCGAGGTACACGCGGTACCAGGTGTCGCCGTCGATCTCGGCTTCGCGGACCTCGGGGGAAAGGCCCAGCAGGGTCAGCCGGGCGCGCATCTCGTCGGCCTGCTCCGCGCGCCGGAACGAGCCGGTCTGCAGCACCACCGGCCCGTCGGCATCCGGTGTATCCAGCGGCGCGGGCGGGGCGTCGGTATCCGCATCGTCGCGGGCGGGCGCATCGGGCACCGTGACTTCGTCTTCGGGCAGGAGTTCGTAATAGCGAAAGCGCGGTTCCTCGCGCTCGGGCTCGGGTTCGGAAGCGGGGTCGGGCACGGGTTCCGGGCGCGGTTCGGCCGCGGGGCGATCGCGTTCGCTCAGCCAGTCGCTCAGGCTGTCGGGGCGATCCGCCCCCTGGAGGTACAGCACTGCGGCCACGCCCAGCCCGATCAGCAGGCCGGCCAGCAGCCAGATCCAGCCGGGCAGCGGACCGCGTTCTTTCTTTTGTGCCGGCTTGCGGCGTACCTTGCGGGCCTGGGCCATGGGGTTACATCTGCTCCGGGGCGTGCACGCCCAGCAGGCGCAGGCCGTTGCCCAGCACCTGCTTGATGCCGGTCACCAGCGCCAGGCGGGCCCGGATCAGCTCGTCGTCTCCGGCGTTGAGGAACGGCACGGCGTTGTAATAGGTGTGGAAGCCGCCGGCCAGTTCGCGCAGGTACTGGGCGATCTGGTGCGGCTCGCAGGCCTGCGCGGCGGCCGCGACCACCTCGGGGAAGCGGTCCAGGCGGTCCAGCAGCTCGTCCTCGTGCGGCTCGACGAGCCGTTCGGCGAGGCCGTCGGCCTGTGCCGCCGCGGGCTGGTGGCCGCGTTCGCCCGCGGTGCGCAGCACGCTGGCGATGCGTGCGTGGGCGTACTGGATGTAGTACATCGGGTTGTCGTTCGACTGCGACTTGGCCAGGTCGAGGTCGAAGTCCAGGTGCTGGTCGCAGCGGCGCTGCACGTAGAAGAAGCGAGCTGCATCCGATCCGACTTCGTCGCGCAGCTCGCGCAGGGTCACGAACTGCCCGGCGCGGGTGGACATCGGCAGGCGTTCGCCCCCGCGGTAGAGGATCGCGAACTGCACCAGCAGCACGTCCAGGCGGTCGGCCTCCAGGCCCAGGGCCTGCAGGGCGGCGCGCACGCGCGGGACGTAGCCGTGGTGGTCGGCGCCCCAGATGTTGATCACCCGGTCGAAGCCGCGCTGGAACTTCTCGCGGTGGTAGGCGATATCGGAGGCGAAGTAGGTGTAGTCGCCGTTCTCGCGGCGCACCACGCGGTCCTTGTCGTCACCAAAGTCGCTGGAGCGAAACCACAGCGCGCCGTCCTGTTCATACAGCGCGCCGCGCGCCTGCAGGTCCTCCACCGCCGCGTCGATCGCGCCGGAGTCGGCCAGGCTGCGTTCGGAGAACCAGCACTGGTATTCCACCCCGAACTCGCGCAGGTCGTCGCGGATGTCCTCGAGGATGGCGTTCAGGCCGCCCTCGAAGAACTCGTCCCACAGCGCCTCGCCCAGAAGGTCCCGCGCGCGCGTCACCAGCGCGTCGATGTAGGTCTCCTTGTCGCCGCCGTCGGGTTCGTCGGGCGGCAGGTCACGGGTGACGTCCGCGGCCGGATGCACGCCGCGATCGCCGATGTGCCGGGTCAGGGTATCGGCGACGGGGTAGATGTAGTCGCCCCGGTAGCCGTTGGCCGGGAACGGGAGTTCCACGCCGTGGCGCTCCAGATAGCGCATCCACACGCTGACCGCGAGGATGTTCATCTGCCGCCCGGCGTCGTTGACGTAGTACTCGCGGGTGACGTCGTAGCCGGAGAAGTCCAGCAGGTCGGCGACCGTCGCGCCGAACGCCGCCCCGCGGCCATGCCCCACGTGCAGCGGCCCGGTGGGGTTGGCGGAGACGAATTCCACCTGCACCGGGCGTCCGCCGCCGGCGTTCGAGCGGCCGAAATCGCCGGCCCGTCCCGCGATGTGCTCCAGCACCTGCGTGCGCGCATCGGCCGCCAGGCGGAAGTTGATGAAGCCGGGACCGGCGATCTCGGTGCTGGCCAGGCCGGGGACCTCGGGCATTGCGGCGGTCAGGGCCTCGGCCAGGTCGCGCGGCTTGCTGCGCGCGGGTTTGGCCAGCTGCATGGCGAGGTTGCTGGCGAAGTCGCCGTGCTCGCGGTCGCGCGCGCGGCTGACCTCCACCGACACGCCATGATCGGCGGGCACGCGGCCGTCGGCGACGAGGGTTGCGAGGGCGGTTTCCAGGGCCTGGGTCAGGGTGTCTTTCAAGGGTCGCGGGTCCGTGCTGGCAAAACGCGCATTCTAACCTTTCGGGCCCCGGGATGCCGCCCTGTTCGCCTGCTTGCAGGCGAATAGGACGGCTTCAGGCGAGGCTGACCGGATCCACGTCGAGCGCGATGCGCACCTCGCGCGGCAGGGTCAGCCCCTCCCAGGCCCGGCGCGCCTGATGCAGGGTCGCGTGCAGGGCACGGCGGTCGCCGGACTGCACCAGGATCTGCTCGCGGTAGCGCCGGTTCACGCGGTGGCGCGGGGCCGGGGCAGGACCCAGGACGCGCACGCCGGACGCGGCCGCGCGGCGCAGGGGCGCGGCCACCTCGCCGGCGCGGTTTTCCGCGGTGTTCGCGTCCTCGGCCTCCACCCGCACCAGGGCCAGATGACCGAAGGGCGGGAAGCCGCTCTCCGCGCGTTCGTCCAGCAGGGGGCGCACCATTGCGGTGTAGTCCGCGGCGTCCAGACCGCGGATCAGAGGATGCTCCGGGTGCCCGGTCTGCAGGAGCACCCGTCCGCCGGCTTCGCCGCGTCCGGCGCGCCCGGCGGCCTGCACGATCAGCTGCAGGGTGTGTTCGGCGGCGCGCAGGTCCACCGAGTACAGTCCCTGGTCGACGTCCACCACGCCCACCAGTCCCACGCGCGGGAAGTCGTGGCCCTTGGCCAGCATCTGGGTGCCGACCACGATCGCCGCGTCCAGCGAGCGGATGCGCTCCAGGGCCTCCTCCAGCGCGCCCTTGTGGCGGATGCTGTCGCGGTCCAGCCGGATCAGCGGGGTCTGCGGGAAGTGCCGCGCCAGGGCCTGTTCCAGGCGCTGGGTGCCCAGCCCCCGGCGGGCCAGTTCGGCCCCGCAGTCCGGGCAGCGGTCGGGGACCGGTTCGTGGTGCCCGCACAGGTGACAGACCGCCCGCGGGTTGCCGGCGTGCACGGTGAGGCGGGCATCGCAGTGGCGGCAGTCGGCCACCCAGCCGCAGTGATCGCAGGCGAGCGTGCGGGCATAGCCCCGCCGGTTGAGCAGGACGAAGCATTGCTGACCGCCGGCGAGGGTGGCCTGCATGGCGTCCAGCAGCGGCGAGGTCAGCCCCTCGTCGGGGGTGTGGACCCGGGTGTCCACGGCCTCGATCCGCGGCGGGGCCGTGCCGTCGGGGCGGGTGCGCAGCGGGCAGTGGGTGTAGCGGCCCTGGCGCGCGGCCTGCAGGGTCTCCAGGGTCGGCGTGGCCGAGCCCAGCACCACCGGGATGGCCTCCAGCTGGCCGCGCTTGATCGCGAGGTCGCGGGCGTTGTAGCGAAAGCCGTCCTGCTGTTTGAACGCGGCGTCGTGCTCCTCGTCGACCACGATCAGGCCGGGTTCGGGCAGCGGCGTGAACAGCGCCGAACGGGTGCCGACCACCACCCGCGCTTCGCCGCGGGCCGCGCTGGCCCAGGCCCGCAGCCGTTCGCCCTCGGCCAGGCCGGAGTGCAGCAGCGCGACCCGGCCGGGGAAACGCGCCTGGATACGGGCTGCCAGCTGCGGGGTCAGGGCGATTTCGGGGATCAGCACCAGCACCTGCTCGCCACGCGCGACGACCCGTTCCGCCATGCGCAGGTAGACCTCGGTCTTGCCGGAGCCGGTCACGCCCTCCAGCAGCAGGGGTCGGGCTTCGCCGGGGGTGAGCGCGTCCACCGCGGCCTGCTGTTCGGGGGTCAGGGGGCGCCCTGCCGCGCTATCGGCCCCCGGCGGGGCATCCGTCGGGTGTTCCGGGGCGCGGCACTCCAGCCAGCCGCGTTCGGCGAGGCGTTCCAGCTCGCGCGGGGCGGGTCGGCGGCCGACGATGCCGGCCAGGGTCGGACGATCGAGGCGACCACCGGGGGCGCTGTCGGGGTCGGCCAGCGCCGCGAGGATGGCGCGCTGGCGTTCGCCGCGCACGGCGCCGTCGGCCAGGGCGCGGTGTCCCTGCTCGGTTACCGCCCACAGCGGTTCGGGCGTGGCGGCTTGCGGGAGTGGCCGGCCGCGACGCAGGGCGGGTGGCAGGGCCCCCAGCACCACCTCGCCGATCGGGTGGTGGTAGTACCGGCCACCGAAGCCGAGCAGTTCACGCAGCGAGTCGGGGAGGATCGGGGTGGCGTCCAGCACTTCGGTGATCGCACGCAGGCGCTCGGGTTCCATCTCGCTGGTGACCCCCGTTTCGATCACCACCCCGGTCAGGCGGGTGGGGCCGAACGGGACCCGCACGCGCATGCCGGGCCGCACGTCGCGATCCGGCGGCGTGCGATAGTCGAACAGGCGGTCCAGCGGGCGGTCGATGGCGACCCGGACGATGGACGGTGTGGATGAGGGGGTGTCGGGCATGGGGTCAGTGTACGCGACGTGGCCACGCCTCCCGAGTCCGTGGGTGGGGCGAGGTTTTCCACAGAACCTGTGGATAACTCTGTGGAAGAAGCGGTGGGAAACTTCCTAAACCCTTGTACTGTCGCGGACGATGACAGATTGGTTACGGAATGACCATCTTTCTAAGAAAAACTGAAAAAACAAAGACATATTGAGATTATGTAAGCCCGTTTGAGCGCACGTTGCTGCAAGTGCGCCCTGGTCGCCGGGCGAGCGCGGGACCTGTAGGGGTTGTGTACAAGTTGCGGGCCGCGCACGGCGCGCGGGCACAAAAAAACCCGGCCACAGGGGCCGGGTCTCCGGGTCCGTCCGGGGCGTCCCGGAGGGGCGGCGATGCCGCCCTCCGGCCGCGGGCTTCAGCCGAGCGCCTTGACGCTGGCCACCAGCTCCGCGGCGACCTTCTGGCCGTCGCCGTACAGCATGCGGTTGTTCTCGGCATAGAAAAGGTGGTTCTCGATGCCGGAGAAACCGGAACCGCGGCCGCGCTTGACGCAGATAACGTTCTGCGCCTCGTCGGCGTTGAGGATCGGCATGCCGTAGATCGGCGAATCGGGGTTGGTCCGGGCGACCGGATTCACCACGTCGTTCGCCCCGATCACCATCGCGACATCGGCGGTCTTGAACTCGTCGTTGATCTCGTCGAGGTCGTAGATGATGTCGTACGGCACGCCGGCCTCGGCCAGCAGCACGTTCATGTGCCCGGGCATGCGGCCGGCCACCGGGTGGATCGCGAACTTCACGTCCACGCCGCGCTTCTGCAGCAGCTCGGTCAGCTCCCAGATCTTGTGCTGGGCCTGGGCGACGGCCATGCCGTAGCCGGGCACGATGATCACCTTGCTGGAGTAGGCCATCATGATCCCGGCGTCGTTGGCCTGGATCTCCTTCATCGTGCCTTCGATCTCCTCTTCCGCGGCACTGGAGCCGCCACCGAACTGGCTGAACAGGATGTTCTTCAGCGGCCGGTTCATGGCCTGGGCCATCAGCTGCGTCAGCAGCGAGCCGGCGGCACCGACCACGATACCCGCGATCATCAGGGCCGGGTTGTCCAGCACGATGCCCTTGAAGCCGACGGCCAGGCCGGTCAGGGCGTTGTACAGCGAGATGACCACCGGCATGTCGGCGCCGCCGATCGGCAGGGTCATCAGCACCCCGAAGGCCAGCGACAGGATGAAGAATGCCAGCAGCGTGCCGCCGCCGATCGTGCCGTCACCCAGCGCCATCACGAAGCCGAGGATGACCACCAGGGCGATGATTGCCAGGTTCAGTACCTGCTGCCCGGGGAAGTTCAGGGTCTTCTTCATCAGGCCCTGCAGCTTGGCGTAGGCCACCAGCGAGCCGGAGAACGCCACCGAACCGATGACCGAGCCGATCACCGCGATGGCCATACCCGTGGTGGTCACCGTCTCGGGCGTGGCCTGCAGCAGGTAGATCGCACCGATGCCGGCCGCGGCGCCGCCGCCCATGCCGTTGTACAGCGCGATCATCTGCGGCATGTCGGTCATCTGGACCTTCTTGCCGCTCCACCAGGCCAGCGCACCGCCGATGGCGATACCCAGAACGATCAGGGTGTAGTTCACGCCGCCGGAGATCTCCGGATGCGCGAAGGTCACGACGGTGGCCAGTACCATGCCGACGCCGGCCCAGATGATGCCGGGCCGCGCGGTGGTCGGCGACGACATCTGCTTGAGGCCGACGATGAACAGCACCGCCGCCACAAAGTAGGCGAGGTTGATGATCAGACTCATGCCTTGTCTCCCTTGTCGTCCTTGCTGGACTTGAACATCTCCAGCATGCGTTCGGTGACCACGTAGCCGCCGGCGGCGTTACCTGCGGCGAGGATGACGGCGACAAAGCCGATCGCCTGCTCCAGCGGCGTCTGGGCGTGGCCCAGCGCGACCATGGTCCCGACCAGGACGATCCCGTGGACGAAGTTGGAACCGGACATCAGCGGGGTATGCAGGATGACCGGCACCTTGGAGATCACCTCGAAGCCCGTGAAGGCCGCGAGCATGAAGATATACAGCGCTACGAAACCTGAGATCTCGATCATGAGGAAGCTCCCTGGATGGCATCACGGGTGGCGGCATGCACGATCTCGCCGTCACGCGTGAGCACGCTCTGGGCGATGACCTCGTCTTCCCAGTCGGGCTGGAATTCGCCCTCGGGAAGCATCGGGGTCAGGAAATTCAGCAGGTTCTTGGCATACATCTCGGAGGCATGCAGCGGAACCTGCGACGGCACGTTGAGCGGGCCGTGGATGATCACGCCGTGCTGGGTGACGGTCTCGCCCGGCTGCGTCAGCACGCAGTTGCCACCGCCCTCGGAGGCCAGGTCGACGATCACCGCGCCGGATTTCATGCCCTTGACCATGTCTTCGGGCACCAGTTTCGGGGACTCGCGCCCCGGGATCGCCGCGGTGGTGATCAGCACGTCGGCCTGCGCGATGAATTCGCCCAGCGCATCCTGCTGCTGCTTCTTTTCCTCGGCGGTCAGTTCGCGGGCGTAGCCGCCCTCGCCCTCGGCGGATACGCCCAGGTCGAGGAACTTCGCGCCCAGTGATTCCACCTGCTCCTTGGTCGCCGAGCGCACGTCGTAGGCCTCGACGATCGCGCCCAGGCGCTTGGCCGTGGCGATGGCCTGCAGCCCGGCCACGCCGGCGCCGATCACGATCACCTTGGCCGGGCGGATGGTGCCGGCCGCGGTGGTCAGCATCGGGAAGAACCGGCAGGCCAGGTCGGCGCCCTGGATGGCGCCCTTGTAACCGACCACGGCCGCCTGTGAGGACAGCGCGTCCATGCTCTGCGCGCGCGAGATGCGCGGAATCAGCTCCATCGCGAAGCTCTGGATGCGCCGCTCCTGCATGGCCCGGACGACCTCGGGATGACGATGGGCGTGGAACAGGCCCACCAGCGTGGAGCCTTCCGGCAGCTGGTTGACCTCTTCGACCGTGGGCGGCGCCACGCGGACCATGATGTCCGACTGTGAATAGGCGGCCTCGGTGTCCAGCAGGGAGGCGCCCTCGTAGGCCGAATCGGGGAAACCGGCGGCTTCGCCGGCGCCCTTCTCGACCTGAACGGTTACGCCCAGCTGGCCGAATTTGCCGGTGACCAGCGGATCCAGTGCGACACGGCGTTCGCCGCTGGCACTCTCCTTGGGTACGGTTAGTCTGATTGCCATGCGCTTTCTCCCCGGGCCGTGCGTTCCCGCAATCCCGATGGCCCCAATGGCAAAGGGAGGCACGACCGCGCTCGCGGGTGGTGGAAAAACCGGATGCCGCGGGGCCGAAAGCGCCCCGCAGCGAAAAACGAGCCCGTGAGTGTAGCGGAATCGCCGTCCCGCATAAACCGGAGTCCGGGCCGGAGTATGGCGACGGGACGATTCATGTGGATGAAATTGTATTGCGCGCCGACGCCGTTTATTGTGCGAATACGTGCCGAGGAAGCACCGGTTTGTTCACGGGCGCGGGGGTCGCCGGAACCGTGAGCCGCGTGAGGAAATCCGTGTTTCCTTGAGGGTGGGCGAGGTCATGTTACCGACCGAGCATCAGGTCCTGCGCACGGATGCCTCCGGGATGCCGCTGGAGTGGATCGGCCTGGAACAGGCCGTGCGGCTTTATTACTGCGAGCAGGTGGCCTACGCCTGCGGCCGACCGCTTTATCGCGTGCGCGGCGGCATCAACGCGCGTTCCGGCCGTCAGTCCTCGGTGGAGGTCAACTCCATCATCGCCACCCACGGTACCCGCGCCCGCCAGGGCGATAACTACGTCCCCCCGCTCAACAATCCCACCCTGTTCCGGCGCGACGCCCACCTGTGTCTCTACTGCGGCCGCCATTTCCCCGCCCGCGAGCTCTCGCGCGATCATGTGACTCCGGTCAGCCAGCAGGGGCAGGACATGTGGAAGAACGTGGTCACCGCCTGCAAGCGCTGCAACAACCACAAGGCCGACCGCACACCGGAACAGGCCGGCATGCAGCTGCTGGCGATCCCGTTCACGCCCACGCATGCCGAGTACATCTACCTGAAGGGACGCCGGGTGCTGGCGGACCAGATGGAATTCCTGCAGGCCCATTTCCCGCGGACCAGCCCGCTGCGGGGACGTCTCGAGGGCGACGCGCTATCCTGATGCGTTCCGGTCGAACCTTTGACGGTGGCCGGGACTCCCATGCATCGCCGGATCCAGCCATTAAGGAACGTCATGAAGTACTTCGGAGAGTCGGATTACCGCCACGGCCAGGCGCGCGACGCCGGCGTGCTGCTCACCAACCTGGGCACCCCCGATGAACCCACCGCCCCGGCACTGCGGCGCTACCTCAAGCAGTTCCTGTGGGATCCCCGCGTGGTCGAGGTGCCGCGGCCGATCTGGTGGCTGATCCTCAACGGGATCATCCTCAACGTGCGTCCGCGGCGCAGCGCGGCGAAATACGCCACCGTGTGGACCGACGAAGGTTCGCCGCTGCTGGCCATCGGCCGACGCCAGACGGCGGGGGTGCGCGCGCGCCTGGCGGAGCAGACCGGCGAGGACGTGCCGGTGGCGCTGGGCATGCGTTACGGCAACCCGTCGATCGAGGAAGGGCTGGACGAGCTGCGGCGCCAGGGCGTGCGGCGGGTCGTGGTGCTGCCGCTGTATCCGCAGTATTCCGGTTCAACCACGGGCTCGACCTTTGACGCCGTGGCGGAGGTGCTGAAGGGCTGGCGCTGGGTGCCGGATCTGCAGTTCGTCGCCAGCTACGACGCCGAGGATGGCTACATCCGGGCGCTGGCGAACAGCGTGCGCGAACACTGGGAGGAGCACGGCCAGCCCGAACGGCTGGTGATGTCCTTCCATGGCGTGCCGAAGCGCTATCTGCTCAATGGCGACCCCTATCACTGCCTGTGCCATGCCACCGGGCACAAGCTGGCGCAGGCCCTGGGGCTCGAGGACGACCAGTGGCAGGTTACCTTCCAGTCGCGCTTCGGCCGCGAGGAGTGGCTGCAGCCCTACACCGACAAGACCATGGAGGCGCTCCCGGGCCAGGGCGTGCGTTCGGTGGACGTGATCTGCCCCGGCTTTTCCGCCGACTGCCTGGAGACCCTGGAGGAGATCGCCGACGAGAACCGCGAGATCTTCCTCGAGGCCGGCGGCGAGCGTTTCCATTACATCCCCGCGCTCAACGATCGCGACGACCATCTGCAGTTCCTGGCCGAACTCGCCGGGCGGCATCTGGCGCCGTGGCTGGGGGATCCGGACAATAGCCCCGAGCAGCGGGCGGCGGCCCGCGAACGCGCCCTGGCGCTGGGTGCGGAGAACTGAACGGACCGGTGCCGCCACCGGCGTGACAGCAGGGGAGAGCAGGGCGGGATGGAGCCCCACGACGGACGCAACATCGAGATCGGCGCGGTCATCATCGGCGACGAGATCCTCAGCGGGAAGCGGCGCGACCGCCACCAGGCCAATCTGACCGCCGCGCTGGCGGAAAAGGGCCTGGAGCTGGCGTGGCTGCGCATCGTCGGGGATGATCCTGCGCGCCTCGTGCGGACCTTCCGCGAGACCGCGGACACCGATGCCGAGGTGTTCAGCTTCGGTGGCATTGGGGCCACGCCCGATGACCGCACCCGCGCCTGTCTGGCCGAGGCCCTGGGTCTGTCGCTGCGGCCCCATCCCGAATTCATCGAGCTGCTGGAGCGGCGCTTCGGCGCCGAGGCCCGGCCGCATCGCGTGCGCATGGCCGACCTGCCGGAAGGGGCCGAACTGATCCCCAACCCGGTCAACGGCATCCCGGGCTTCTCCTGCGCCCGCCATCACTGCGTGCCCGGTTTCCCCGACATGGCCGAGCCGATGATCCGCTGGGTCCTGGACCAGCGCTTCCCGGGTCGCGATGCCTCCGCCGGCGCGGTGGAGGAGGGCCTGACGCTGGAGGGCGTGACCGAGAGCCGCCTGGTCCCGGTGCTGGAGGCCATGGAAGCGGCCTTCCCCGACCTGCGCATCTCCTGCCTGCCGCGCATGCGCGACGGGGCCCCGCAGGTGGAGCTGGGGCTGCGGGGGCCCGCGCCGCGCGTGACCGAGGCCCGCGCTGCCCTGCGGCGCCATCTGGTGGACGGCGGCTTCCTCGAGCATTGAGAACGGGGTATATTCCGGAGGATACCCGCTGCGCCCTGCCGCGGATCCGTACGAGGCCTCGCCCGTTCATGAATGCCCGTCCCGCCGACACCGGCACCCCGGACATCGCGATACCCCCTGCCGCCCCGGTCCCGGCGGTGCACCGATTATCCGGCGCGGTCGCCGGGCCCCGTCCCGTGCCGCCGGACGGCATCCGGGAGGAATCCCTCGCCGCAGCATCGCTGGCGGATGACGGCTGGCTCGACACGCTTGCACGTGACGGGCGGGCGGTGTTCCCCGGGTTTCTCGAGGACCGCCTGACCGATGCCCTGCGCCAGGAGGTGTACGCCCTGCGCAATGCCGCACGCCTGCGCTCCGCGCGGGTGGGTCGGGGTCGCGAGCGCCGGCACGATGCCGCCGAACGCGGTGACCGCATCCACTGGCTGGAAGGCGCGACGCCGGCCCAGCGGGAACTGCTGGAGCGTCTGGATCAGCTGCGTCGGGTCGCCGCTCGCGGCCTGCTCCCGGGGCTGTTCGAGAGCGAGGCACACTTCGCGCTGTACCCGCCCGGCACGGGTTACGCCCGCCACGTGGACGCCTTTCGCGCGGGCAACCGCCGGCGGCTGTCGTTGGTGCTCTATCTCAACCGCCACTGGCGCGCCCGTGATGGTGGCGAGCTGGCGTTCTACACGCCGCAGGGCGAGGGCGACGAAACTCGCGAACTGGAACGCGTGCGCCCCGAGGCCGGCACCCTCGCGATCTTCCTCAGCCAGAGCATGCCCCACGCCGTGCTCCCCACCCGTCGCTGGCGTGCCAGTATCGCCTGCTGGATGGGGCTGCGAGATACCACCAGTCCGCTGGACAGTCTGGAACGTCAATCGAGGTGAGTGCTTTCCGGGCGCTCCGGTGGCCAGGCGATGCGGAAGTCGACATCGTGGCGGTCACGGTCGAGCTTCAGGTCGGCGGGATGGAAGATGGACGGCCAGGTGCCGCAGGCCTCCGATACACCGCAGGTAGTGCCGGCACCCGTCATGCGCGTGGAGGCAATGACCCTGTAGTCGCCTTCGGGGAGGTCATCGAAGCGGTAATGATAGGCGCCGTCTTCCTGCGATGCGGTGGTGCGTCGCACCAGGTTGTCCTCCGCATCGCGCAGTTCCACCACCACGCGCCCCACCGTATCTTCACGCGGATCGGTTTTCGCCACGTGGAGTTGCACCGGCACCTCGAGAATCTCCCCGTTGTCGGCGGTCACCTCGATTCGGGTGGTGTGTCGGCCCGGATCCAGTAACCCGCGAGCTACACGAATCTCATAGAGTCCGAGTCCGTCGTCATTGATTCGATGGGGCTCGATCATGAGCCATTCAACGGTCACGTCGATCGCTTCGATGGCCAGGTTCCCGGCGCCCGAGTTGCGCAGGTCCAGTCTTCCAACGGATTGCGTATATCCGAGTGCCAGACCCGATGGCTGCGACGACAGCATGGGGGGCAGCTCTGCGGCGCTGAAATCCTCGAGCTCCTCTACCATCTTGCGAGCGTCAACCCTCCCCCAGCCGGTTTCGGGCTCCCATCCCGCTGGACCCAGGTCCTCGGTGATCTTGCCGGATGCCAGCAGGAAGTGGACCCCGGGCAGATCCAGTTGCGGGTTGATCGCGCGCCCGAGGGCGAGCGTTCCCGAAACCACGGCGGTTGCCATGGATGTGCCCTGCTGAAACGCATACGTATCCGGGGACCAGGTGCTGATGATTCCGTCGGGATCCCCTGCGGAGGTCATCAGGCCCCCGGGGGCGACCAGATCGAGTCCTGCCCCGTAATTGCTGTAGGTCGCACGGCGGTCGTTGCGGTCCGTGGCCCCCACGGCCAGAACGTCGGGGTAGTCGGCGGGCAGTGAGATGTCCTCGGTCCCGTTATTGCCCGTGGATGCCACTGTCAGGATCCCGAGTTCGCGTACTTCGCGGAACAGCTCCGCCGCGGTTTCGGAGGGAGTGCCTTCATGCCCCAGGCTGAGGTTGATGATGTCAGCGGGTCTGTCCGGGATTTCTCCGGAGTCGTTGGGCAGTCCGGCCGCGTAGCGGACGCCCTGGAGCATGTCGTACACCGTCCCGCGGCCCTGGCCGTCGAGGGTCCGGACGGGCATCAGTTTCGCGTGCCACGAGACTCCGGAGATACCGACAGCGTTGTTCGAGGCTGCGCCGATGATCCCGGTAATGTGAGTGCCATGAGGAAAGATTCTGCCTGCATCGTCCTGTTGCAGAAAGCTTCTCCCCGGGAGCAGGCGACTCGCCGCCATGTCTTCGTGGTCGCGATGCAGTCCGGTGTCGACGATGGCGACGATAACATCGTCATCGGGCGTGTCGCCGGTCGTGATATCCCACGCGGCCGGCAGGTTGATCGCGTCATGGAACCATTGGTCCGGTTGCCTCGGATCGTTCGGCCGGAGCTGCGCGGTGACGTAGTGATTGGGGGTCGCGGAGACCACATCGGGATGGTTCTGCAGGGCCTGGATGACCCGCAGGGTGCGGTCGCGGGCCTCGATGCCCCGGTTGGCCCAGCCGTGTGCAAGTTGCGGACCGCCGGTCGGTGAGGCTCCCAGAGCGCTCATTGCCAGATCGGTCCGGCCCTCGGGGATACGCCACAGCTGCTCGCGGCTCGTGTCTCCGGTGCGGGCGTGCAGGCCGGCCATTGTGGGGCCTGGCGTTTCATCGAACGCACGGCCGGCCGAGCTGATATCCGCGCGCGTGCGCACGATCACCTCTCCGGGCGCGAAGGATTCGGAGGCACGCGGCGAGGGGTAAGCCATGGCGGATGTCGAAGGGGTTTGCCACGGCCTGTCGAGGCGCAGCTGGTACCCTGTCGCGCCCCGCCGTGCCTCTACCGCCACGAAATACTCTCCGTCCTCCGGGGCAACCACGCGTTCGGAATGCCCCGTGCCACGCGAGGTGTCGACGATCTTCGCGGATTCGTCCAGCAGGAGCAGATCCAGATTGGTGCTGCCCGAAGAGGGGAAGTGCAGAAGCGCCTGTTGTCCGGCCTCCAGTTCGACCGAATAGACATCCCATTGATCACCCGCGGGACCAAAGCGCGACAGGGTCTCCGGGGCGGCCACGAACCCGCCGGTGATCGACGGCACCGGCAGCGGTTGCGCTCTGGCCGGCGAGTTGTTGTCCCGTGGGGTGGCTTCGGGATCGTTGGTGTCCCGGTCGACGCGGTGCAGGGCCGAGGGCGCGATGGTACCGGACAGCTCAAAGCTGTCGGCATCCGAAGACGATGAGGAACCACCGCAACCCGTGGGCCCGACCAGAGCGATCAGGATGAGGGGCAGTACGGTGCGTGATCGAAGGGGGCTGAACATCGGCGCATTCTGTCCAAAGGGGATGCCGTCGGGAGCTTTCCGCATCAATTGCGGGTGCTCGCCTGTCCGCGGTCGCTGTCTTCCAGGCGCTCGGCCGCGATTCGTGCGGCGTCGGTCCCCGGGAAATGGTCACGGATGTAGCGCAGGCGGGCATGGGCCTCGTCGTCCTCGTTCCTTTCGGCGGTCGACTCGGCCAGCTGCAGTTCAATGCCCGCCAGATCCTCGCGCAGCCGGGCCAGACGCGGGGCGAGCGACTCGGCATGGCGTGACATGGCGTGTTGCTCCATGAATCCGGCCAGGTGCCGGAAGACCTCGCGCCCGTGGCGGATGCGCTCCCGCGGCGGGGCAGCGGTGGCGCGGTTCCAGATACCCAGGCGCGCCAGCGAGCCGAGATAGGCCGCGTAGTCCAGGTCAGGGTGGTCGCCATGAACCCGCTCGATGGCGTCGCTCAGATCGCGCGCACGTTCGAATTCCCCCTGTTGCAGGCACCCGTGTGCGACCTGCAGGCGGCTGTCCATATCGACTTCGCCGGGCATGGCCGCGCCGTCGGCATCCGGCATGACGAGGGGGTAGGCTTCGCGGCAGTCGCCCTGTTCCAGGGCGCGTTGAAGCGGACCGTCGGCGCGGTCGGGACGGGCATCGGGACCGGTGGCGCAGCCGGCGGCGAGCGCCATCAGGGCCGGCGCGACCAGGGCCATGGCGGCGCGCCGCGTGGGGTTGGGGGTCAGGTGTCGGGCTGGGTGGTCCATCGATAGTGTCCCTGTGGGTCGGGTTCCAGTTGCTGGCTCAGGAAGTTGTGGAGGCCGGGGTCAGCGTGATCCCGGGCCTCGAATTGCAGATCGGCTTCGATCGCCGGTGGCCGCTGCCGCAGGTCGACCCATAGAGTGCCCGAGGTTCCGAGGGCCGCTTCGGGGGCGGAAGCCAGCTGCAGCTGCAGGCGTTCGTCGGTGGCTTCCAGGGTCGCCTGGTGTTCACCGAGCGGAACGGGACGGGGCACTCCGGCCGCGGCCTCCATCCACTGCAGCGAGCCACCGGCGGTCACAGTGCCTCCGGAGCGGTCGACCTGCAGCGCGGCTCCGTGGGCCCGGAGGGTGCCATCCAGCAGCAGCGGGATATCGGTATCCAGGTGGTTGAGGGTAGAGGCCGGCAGTTCGCCCTCCAGCTCGCGGATGCCGCGCGTGCCCGGTCCGACAACGCCGGTACCCCGCAGGTGGCCGCCCCGGGGCGGCTCCCAGGCAAGGTCGAGGGCCACCCGGCCGCGCAGCAGCGCCGTCGGGCGGAGGTCCCAGCGAATGTCTCCGAGCTCGCCCATCGGCGCGACCACGCCGGTCGCCTGCCCCTGCCACGGGTGGCCCTGCAGGCTGTCCCAGCGGACCCCGGCCGGTACCAGACCCAGGCGCTCGGCCCCTGCGGCCCAGGATGCGGCGGGCGCCCGGACCGCGAGGGCACCGGCCAGGGCGATCAGGAACACGATGGCCAGGGGCCAGAGGCGGCGTGGTTCAGTCATCGTCGAAACCCGCGGGCTCAAGCTGCAGGTCGGCATGTACATGGCCGCTGCGCGAGCCGCGTTCCAGCGACAGGCGCACCGGGACCACCCCGTCTTCGGTTTCCAGGTCGTCCAGCCAGGTCATCAGTTCGCCGAATGCGGCGTCTTCCAGTATGACGTTGACGCCGTCCCCGGAGGGGCGGACGCGCTGCAGGGGCTCGCGCAGGCCGGCGGCGCGCGCGGCGGCGTCCACGTGGGCGAGGAGGGATCCACCGGAGTGTCCTCCGCCCGGGCCGCCGCCCGATTCGGATTCGCCGGCCGCTGCGCGTTCGGCGACCGTGTCGGCATGCGCCTGCATCCAGTGCAGCTGGCCGCGCGTTTCCGCGAGGCGCTGCTCCGCCTGCTGGCGGGCTTCCCGTGTCGGTTCCACCAGGAGCAGGAACACCAGGGCCGCGGCCGCGATCGCGCCTCCCAGCAGCAGTATCCGCTGCTCCCGTGTGCGCAGGTTGTTCCAGTATTCCCTCATGGCTGCTCTTCCAGGGTCAGCCGGGCGCGCACCCGGTCGTCGCCGGACTCGGCGGAGGTGATGCGGACGCGTCGTTCGCTCGCCTGTTCCAGGTTTTCGCGCAGGCGTTCCACCTCGGCAAGGCCGGGGCCATCGAGTTCCAGCTCGAGCCGACGGGCGTTGCCGCGTAGATGGTGCAGGGTCAGGGCGTCGTCGTCGAGCTGCTCCGCGAGCAGGGCCATCGGCCCGGCCAGCGGACTGCCATTGGTTGCGGGACCGGCGGCGGTTTCGCGTTCGCGCAGCAGGATCTCGAACTGGCCGACCGGGTCGACCATCCGTCGCTCGGGCAGGGTGCGGGCGAAGACTTCGGCGATCGCATCTTCGGTCGCGGCGAGTTCGCGTTCCAGGTGGTGGATCTGCAGCCATTGCCCGCCCAGCCAGACCAGGCCGACGATCAGGGTGAGGGCCGCCGGCAGGCGCCAACGCGGCCCCGGGAGAAGGGCCGTCCGTCCCGCCGGTTCCTTGCGGGTTCCGACTTCGAATGCGAGGGCCTCGCGCAGCCAGCGTCGTAGGCGGTCGGGCTCCAGTTCCCCGGATTGCACGGATGCGGCCAGCAACGCGAGCACGCCCCCTTGCCACCCGGCGGGCGGGGGCAGGGGGGCGTCGCTGGCGTCTCCGGGATCCGGCGCGGGCCGCTGGCGGGCGTTCAGCCACCAGGCCGCCAGGTCACGCGGCAGGGCCAGCGGCTCGGCATCTGCCGGCAGCAGCAGGCTGCGTGCCTCCCCGGCGATGACCCGGTGCTGATTCCCGTCGGCCAGCCGGCGCAGCAGGGCGATGTCCGGGACCGGGCGCGCATGCCCGAGTCCCCGTTCCTGCAGCCAGGCCTCCCATTGCCGGAGATGGCGCAGGGCGACCACGCAGGCGGTCATATCGTCGCCATGGGACGGACCGGCCACGATATGGACGGATTCCAGGTCTTCGCTCAGACGTTCTTCCAGGGCATAGGGCAGGGCGCGCTGGCGTACGCGGGCCGACTTGCCGGGGACCGCCACCCGGTGGAGCGGGGCGCGCTCGCCGGGTATCAGGGCCAGCAGGCGATCGCCGGGCTGGGCCTGTTGCGTCAGTTCCGCCGCGGAGGCCTCGCCGG
This sequence comes from Thioalkalivibrio sp. ALE11, assembly GCF_000381205.1. Taxonomy (NCBI): domain Bacteria; kingdom Pseudomonadati; phylum Pseudomonadota; class Gammaproteobacteria; order Chromatiales; family Ectothiorhodospiraceae; genus Thioalkalivibrio; species Thioalkalivibrio sp. ALE11. The sequence goes on from NZ_KB906172.1 coordinate 29,202, forward strand.
ACTGCACATCGCCGTCACGCGCCAGGCGCATCCAGCGCAGGCGATCGCCGGCACCGTTCACCGGATCGGCGAGGGCTTCGGGCTCGGGCAGTTCGAACAGCAGCCAGCCGGCTGCGTTGCGGGTGGCGATCATGGTCAGGGCTCGCAGGGGGTCCGTTCACGCAGGACGGTTTGCCCGTTGGGGGCATCGATCACTGCACAATGAAAATATTCGCGTCCGCCCGTGCGCACAACCAGCTGCAGACGGAAATAGCGCGGCCCGCGCGATTCCCCGTCACGCGTGTCCGGGGCTGCAGCATCCGCCTCGACGGCGCGGCGCACCGCTTCCGGGGCATTTTCGGGGTCGACACGGTTGTCGCTGGAGGGCAGGGCGGCGACCTGCGGGGCCAGGGCCTGCCAGAGTTCGTTATCCACCCCTTCCACCTGCAGCAGCTCCGATGCGACCCGCATCGGACGGTTGCCGCTCAAGCGGGGCGGCTCCAGCCCACGATACACCGGATCATCGGTCTCGGGGTTCATCCAGTCGTGTACGGCCATTGCGACCCTGCGTCCGCTGGTGCCGCTACCCTCGGTGTCCGCGAGCACCTCCTCGACCAGTGTGGCGAAGGCCCCGAGCGGCGGATCTTCGGCCCGGGAGAGGCTGTTGATATTGAACCGGCAATGCAGGTTGTCCAGGCGCCCGGTGACGGTCAGGCCATCGATCTCGATGGGAATGGGGGGCGACTGGCAGCCCTCCCACGGCAGTTCCGTCAGGTCGCGCTGTTCTTCCAGCAGATGCCGGGCGACGGCCTCCGCCCCCCGCGTGAGCTGGCGAGCGCGGTCCTGTTCCTGCAGCAGGGTCGCGCGATGGATCTGCTGCTGGTCGCGCAGGGCCATGGTGGTCGCGGTGACCGTGGCGATCGCCACCACCAGCAATGCGGTGATCAGCGCGGCGCCGGACTGGCGGCGGGGCCCCGGGCGGATCATGGTCGAGCTCCGGTCAGCGGGATCCGGCGTTCGACCTCGCCTGCCCCGGGGGCGTCGAGGCGGACCAGGATCATCGCAGGCAGCGTGGCCTCGGCCCCGTCTTCCAGTGGCGGCCAGGCGTCGAGTTCTTCCCCGGTGCGCGGATCGAGGAAATCGAAGCGGATTCGCGGGGGCACGGCGCGGCCGTCCTGTCCCTGCCCCGGGGGCAGGAAGCGGCGCCGCTGTTCGCTGTCCCGCGGCGAGCCGTCCACGGCGGGCCAGGTGATGCGTTCCAGGCCATCTTCGCTGATCCGCCACGCCACACGTCCCAGCCGCTGTTCGCCCCCCAGACCTGCGCGCACGAATTCCAGCTGTTCGGGGTCGGTGACCGGACTGTACCGCAGCGGCGGCTGGCGATCGCCAAAGCCGTCGCGCGGGTTCAGGGCAACCGCGTGGCGCAGATCGCGTTCCAGTGTGGCGAAGGCGATCTGGAGCTCGGCCAGTCGTTGTGTCTGTTCGCGCGTGGCCTCGTCGGCATCCAGCACGCTGCGCAACCCGCCGATCGCAAGCAGACCGACGATCCCGAAGATCCCCACCGCCACCAGCAGCTCCAGCAGGGTGAACCCGTCCGCGCGGCCCGGCCCGCGTGTGCGTACGTACTGGCGGCGTTCAGGGCAGTGCATAACCGGTCTCGCGCCCCAGCGGACGGTCCGGATCGCCGTCGGCCGGCCATACCCGCACCTCGATCCGGCGGACTGCCGGCAGTTCCAGCGGGGCCTCGAACTGGCGGTTTTCGATCTCCACGCGTGCTTCCCATTCGCGTCCGCCGAGAGTTTCGGAAGTGTGTCGGGTGCCCGGATCCGCCGGCAGCAGGTCCGCCTCGTAGTCCGCCAGCACGTTGGCCGCGACCCATTGGGCCTGGGTGCGTTCCTGCAGGTAGGCCGTATTGCGTGCGTGTTCACTGCCGGCCTTGATCAGCGCCCCCAGCGCCACGGCGAGCACCACCAGCGCCACCAGCAGTTCCATCAGGGTAAAGCCGCGGCTCCCCGTCATCGTGACTCCCGCTCCATGCGGACACGCCGTGTGCCGTCGCTGTGCAGGCGCAGCGAGGAGTCGTCGCTCGCGCGCCGCAGGACCAGCTCGAAGGCCTGGATATCACCGGCACTGTTGATGTCGATGAGGTTTTCCTCGGGGCGTTCGCTTAGGCTGACGCGTCGATCCTCGATCCACAGGCGGGGCTCCAGCCCTGCGGCGGCCAGGTCGCGCGGTGCCAGCGGCCCCTGTTCCACCGGGACCCAGGTGACCTGCCGGTCGTCCAGCCACTGCCGCTCGTGAATGGCCAGCCGCTCGCGGCCGATCCCGATCGCCAGCGGCTGGCCGGTCAGCAGGGCCTGGTCGCGGGCCAGCTCGATCTGGCCGACCAGCTGGTGGCCGGTATGTTCCAGGCCCCGCCCGCTCAGCTGGCCGGTCGAAAACAGGGCGACCCCGGCGAGCAGGCCGATGATGACCATCACCACCAGGACCTCCAGCAGGGTGAAACCCGCTGCCTGCCGGGCTCGCGTCACAGGTCGTCGATGTTCCAGTTGCCGATCTCACCTTCGATGCCCTCGCCACCGCGGCGGCCGTTGGCGCCGAAGCTGAAGACGTCGAAGTCGCCGTGGCGTCCGGGGTGCAGGTACTGGTATTCGTTGCCCCAGGGGTCGCTCGGCAGTCGGTCCATGTAGCCGCCGTCACGGTACTGGGCGGGTTCGGGGCCGCTGGTCGGTGGCTCCACCAGCGCCTCCAGACCCTGGTCGGTGCTGGGATAGCGGAAGTTGTCCAGGCGATAGAGATTGAGCGCGGATTCGATCGTCCGGATGTCCTGCTTGACCTTGGTCAGGCGGGCATCGTCCGGCCGGTCCATCACGCGCGGGACCACGATGGCGGCAAGGATGCCGAGGATCACGACGACCACCATGACCTCGATCAGGGTGAAACCGGTGTTGCGACGGGATTGTTTCATGGCTCTCTAGTTCACCAGCTGGTTGAGTTCGAATATGGGCAGCAGTATCGCCAGGACAATGGTCAGGACGACCCCGCCCATGGTCAGGATGAGAAGCGGCTCGAACAGCCCCATGCTCACGCTGATGCGGGATTCGACCTCCTGCTCCTGGGTTTCGGCGGCGCGTTCCAGCATCTCGGTGAGATTGCCGCTGGACTCGCCGCTGCGGATCAGGTGGACCGTGATCGGGGGAAAGAAACCGGTCTCTTCCAGGGCCCGGCCGATGCTGCTGCCTTCGCGGATCCGCAGCGTCGCGTTCTCGATCGCGGTGCGCATGGGCCGGTTGGAGACCACCTCGGACCCGGTGCGCAGGGCCTCCAGCAGGGACACCCCGCTGGCTGACAGGATACTCAGGGTGCGCGCAAAGCGCGCGGTGTTGATGCCGCGGATCAGACGGCCGATCAGGGGCAGGCGCAACAACAGCCGGTGATACTGCGTGCGCGGGCCGGGGTGGCGCAGCGCCCAGGCCAGCGCACCCCCCAGCGCCGCCAGCACGGCCAGGCCCGCGAGACCCCCGTCCCGCAGGGCGTCACTGGTGGCGATCAGCCCCCGGGTGACCGCCGGCAGTTGCTGGTCCAGGCCGTCGAAGACCTGGACCACCTCCGGTACCACATAGACCACCAGCCCCACGGTCACCAGGATGGCGACCACGGTCAGGGCGACCGGGTAGATCAGGGCCAGCAGCACCCGCTGGCGCAGCGCGTGCCGACTCTCCAGATAATCCGCAAGGCGCTCCAGCACCCGATCGAGATGTCCCGAGGCCTCGCCCGAGGCGACGGTGCTGCGGTAGATCTCGGGGAACACCCGGGGAAAGCCGGCCAGCGCGCTGGCCAGGGAGTGTCCCTCCATGACGCGGGTGCGCACCGCATGCAGGATGTTGCGCACCCGCGGTTTTTCGCTCTGGCGTGCGACGGTGGCCAGCCATTCCTCCACCGGCAGGCCGGCACGCGCCAGGGTGGCCATCTGCCGCGTCGCCAGGGCCAGGTCCAGCGGGGCGATGCGTCCGCGCCCGCCGGTCGCACCGCCGCCACCGGCGCCGGTTCGGGCCCCGGCATCGTCGATCTCGCGCAGTTCCAGGGGGGTCAGGCCGTCGCTGCGCAGCTGAGCCCGGACGCTGCGTGCGGTGTCCCCCTCGGCGACACCCTTGCGCGTGCGCCCGCCGGCGTCCAGGGCCTGGTATTCGAACGCGGGCATGGCGTCAGTCCTCCTGCGTGACGCGCAGCATTTCCTCGAGGCTGGTGGTGCCGTCGAGGACGCGGCGGCGGGCGTCCGCGCGCAGGCTGTGGCTGTGTTGCCGGGCCGCGCGCGTCATTTCCTGTTCCCCGGCGTTGTCATGGATGAGGGTGCGCAGGCTGTCGTCGATCTCCACCAGTTCATAGATCCCGGTCCGGCCACGATACCCGAGCTCGTTGCAGGCGGGACAGCCGCGGGCCCGGTAAAGCGTGGGTGCCGGGTCGTCGCCGGGGTCTTCCAGTCCCAGCAGGGCGCATTCGCGCGCACTGGCGGGGTATGGCTCGCGGCATTCGGGGCACAGGACCCGCACCAGGCGCTGCGCCAGGATGCCGTTGAGCGTGGAAGACAGCAGGAAGGGTTCGACGCCCATGTCACGCAGGCGGGTGACGGCCCCGATCGCGGTGTTGGTGTGCAGGGTGGAAAACACCAGATGCCCGGTCAGGCTGGCCTGCACTGCGATCTGCACGGTTTCCAGGTCGCGGATCTCGCCGACCATGACCACGTCGGGATCCTGCCGCAGGATCGCGCGCAGCCCGCGTGCGAAGGTCATGTCGATGCGGCTGTTGATCTGGGTCTGGCCGATCCCGTCGAGGTAGTACTCGATGGGGTCTTCAACGGTAAGGATGTTGCGGCTGCGGTCATTCAGCCGCGTAAGGGCGGCATACAGGGTGGTGGTCTTGCCGGAGCCCGTGGGCCCGGTGACCAGCACGATGCCGTGTGGCCGCGTCACGATCCGCTCCAGGGCCGCGTGGGTCTCTGCCTCCATGCCCAGATGGGCCAGGTCCAGGCGTCCGGCCTGCTTGTCCAGCAGCCGCAGCACGATGCGTTCGCCATGACCCGAGGGCAGGGTGGAGACGCGCACGTCCACCGGCCGCCCGGCGATGCGCAGGGAGATGCGGCCATCCTGCGGCAGTCGTTTTTCGGCGATGTCCAGACGGGCCATCACCTTGATGCGCGAGACGATCAGCGGTGCCAGTCCTGCCGGAGGGGTGAGGACCTCGCGGAGTATCCCGTCCACGCGCATGCGCACGGCCAGGCGGTTCTCGAAGGGTTCGACGTGGATGTCGGAGGCGTTCTCGCGCACCGCCTCCGTCAGCAGCGCGTTGATCAGGCGGATGATGGGCGCATCGTCTTCGGTTTCCAGCAGGTCCTGCGGCTCTCCCAGAGATTCCGCGACGCTGGAAAGGTCGAGGCTGTCGTCCAGGCCCTCCATCGACTGCATCGCTTCCGACGAGCTGGATTCGAAGCGGTCGCGCAGGCGCCGTTCGAAGGTGGCCTCGTCAACCGGGTGCAGACGCAGCGGCTCGGCGCTGCGTCGCCGCAGCTCGGCCAGCCCCGCCGGGTCCGCCTGTGGATGCAGGATGATCTCGCGCTCGCCGTCCCGGATCTCGCCCGGCACCGCGCCCACGCGCCGGGCGAAGCCGTAGCTGACGCTGAAGTCGTCGTCTTCCGCGTGCGGATCGAAGGCCTGTTCAGTCTGCATGGTCGGCGGCGTAGGCGGGGTGGAGTTCTTCGAAGGCCGGGGGCAGTTCGGTCAGCCGGTCCCATTGCGGCAGGACCGGGGTGGTGTCGCCGCGCCCCTGGCTGCGGGCCCGTTCCCGCAGCTGCTCACCGCGGATGAAGCTGTACTTTTCGCTGGTGAGTTCGGCGCCATCGGTGCTGTCGCGAACGATGCGCGGATGGAGGAAGACCATCAGGTTGCGTTTTTCGGTCTGGTGGCGGTCGGCGCGGAACAGACGGCCCAGCCCCGGGATGTTCCCGAGCCCCGGGACACCGGCCTCCTGGTCGGTCTGCTGTTCCTCGATCAGTCCGCCGAGCACCAGCATGTCGCCGTCGTCCACCAGGACATGGGTGGTCAGTGTGCGGGTGTTGGTGATCAGGTCGGCGGCACCCGCGGTGCCGGGGGCCAGCTGCGAGACCTCCTGCTCGATCTCCATGCGCACCGCGTTGCCCTGGTTGATCTGCGGGCGCACGCGCAGTTTGACCCCCACGTCCTCGCGCCGAATGGTGTCGAAGGCCTGTCCGGAGTCTTCCACCGAGCGTCCGACCACGAACGGCACGTTCTGGCCGACGACGATCTCGGCCTCTTCGTTGTCCAGCGTGAGCAGGCTGGGAGTCGAGAGGATGTTGGTGGCGCTGTCGCGTTGCAGCATGTCCACCAGGCCCGCGATGGCATTGTTCCCGGATTGTCCCGCGCCGCCGAGCGTCAGCCCGTCGCCGAGCCCCGGCGGGCTGGCCACCTCGCCTCCGAGGTAAGCATCGATCCCTGCGGCCATTTCGACGATGCCGGTCCGATTGTCGGAAAAACTGAGGATGCCGGCGGCACTGCTGCCGATTGCGCCCCACTGGACTCCCAGTTCCTCGACCCGGTCGGAGGAAACCTCCGCGATCACGGCCTCGACCAGGACCTGGGCACGCCGGATGTCGAGGCGATCGATGATATCGTCGAAATCCCGCAGCCGTTCCGGCGGCCCCGAGGTCACCACGGCGTTGGTGCTCTCGTGCGCCTCGATGTGAATGCGCGGACCATTGCCACTCTCGGTCTCCATCCCGGGGTCGTGCTCGGCGATGCTGCGTAGCAGGTCGGCGATGGTTTCGGCGCGGGCATAGCGCAGGTAATGGACCCGGGTGTTGCCCTGGTGGACCTCGCGGTCCAGCTGGGCGATCAGGCCACGCATGCGCAGGCGGTCGGTTTCGTCCCCCGACAGGATGATGGCATTGCTGCGCGGGTCGGCCTGAGCGCGGGGCTCCTGCAGCCCCCCCGGGCGTTCGGGCATGAGTTCGCGCACGTGTTCGCTTACGTCGGCTGCGCGTGCATGCTCCAGTTCGACCACGTCGAATTCGGAATCCATGGGGCGGTCCATGCGTTCGACGATCCGCTGCAGGCGGCGGATATTGTTGCGGGTGCCCGATACCAGCAGCGTGTTGGATTCCGCCGCAGCCGCCATGTGCCCCCCCTGGGGGAGCAGGGGGCGCAGGGCCGGCACCAGCTGGGTCGCGTCGACATGGCGCGGTTCGATGATGTGGGTCACGATTGCGGCACCATGGGTTTCCGGGGTGTCGGCATCCGGTGTCAGCAGGGGCGTGGGCTCGTGTTTGGCCCGGCCGTCGGGAACAATGCGAACGCCCCCGTCTGCCGGTGTAGCGGCGAAGCCGTGGATCTCGAGAATCTCGTGGAACAGACCCTTCAGCTCGTCGCGCGCGACCGGACGGCTGGAAACCACCGTGACTTCGCCCCGCACCCTGGGATCCACGATGAAATTGGTGCCCGTTTCCTCGGCCACCAGGTCGATCAGGTTGTGGATGTCGGTGTCGCGCAGGTTGAGCGTGAGCTCGTCGGCGGCCAGCGGGGCGGCCGGGATGGCGAGCAGGATCGCGGTCAGCCAGGCGCTGGCGGGGAGCAGGCGGAATCTCATTCGGTGAACTCGATGCTGAGCGAACGGGTTTGCCCGTCGCGTTCGACAGTGACGTTGACCTGACGCGCGCCCTGCAGGTCCGCGAGCAGGCTTTCCGGATCTTCGATGGTACCGATGCCGCGACCGTTCACCGAGGTGATGATGTCGCCGGGTTGCAGACCGGTACGTTCGAAATCGCGGCGGTTGCGCGTCGGCCGGACCTCGACTCCGGCGACTTCCCCCTGACGGATCACGGGGCGGGCGCGTACGACCTCCATGACCCGTTCGGGATCCTCCAGCCAGCGGTCGCGACTGAGGCGGCCATCGGCCCCCGTCGCGGGCGCCGTGGATGGCTCCGGGGCCCGGGATACCGGCTGTCCGCGCTCGGTTGCGTCCGCGGATGCGCTCGTTATGCGAAGGTCCTCGCCGCCCGGCAGCCGCAGGATCTCGTGTCGGCCATCCCGTACCAGGACCACGCGATCGGGGTGCACCTGGTCCAGCGTGGCCAGTTGATCCCCGATGGTGTCGCCGGGCCGGTAGAGCTCGATGTCTCCGCCGCCGGCCGCGATGAACGCGGTCCCGTCGCCATGGCCATCCGCCAGGACCCCCTTCAGTTCCAGCTGCAGCCGGGTTTCGGGGGCCTGTTCGATCGGCGGGGGCGCGGCGGATTCGGGCCTGCCGAAAGGCTCGTGACGCGCGCTGCGGGCGAAACCCGAGGTCCGGTCGGCGTCCGTTGCGCCCGAGGTGTCGGCCGATGACGGCGGGGTGGCGGGGGCCGCGGCCGGGTCCGCGGGCGGCAGTGAGGCTTCGGGGGCAAGTGCCAGCCACATCAACCCGGCCGTCATCCACGCCAGCGCAACCACCAGCCCGAGGTTGAGCAGGCCGGGCAGCCGCGTGCGCATGAACGTTCCGGAGTCCGCAAACATGCCGGGGAGTTTACCTGAGCCGTATTGAGGTCACAGCCTTTTGTCCGGAGGTGACGTGGACCCTGGTGCCGGATTGCGGGGTCGCTGGACACCCCGGCGGGCTTTTGCGACGGTAGCCGGCACGACGACGGACAGCGGCAGGAGCGGGCGTGGAGGCGAGCGAGGAACTGCAGCCAGGGATGGTGGTGCTGCACGGCAACCGGCTGGAGTCGCTGCGCTCGCTGGTGGTCGAGTGGGTGCGGCGGGCGCCGCCGGCGCCGCTGGAGAACGAGACCATCCTGGTGCAGAGCAACGGCATGGCGCAGTGGCTGCGGCACGCGCTGGCGGCCGATCCGGATGCCGATCCGCCCGGCTGCGGGATCGCCGCGGCGCTGGACATGCAGCTCCCCTCGCGCTTCATCTGGTCCGCCTATCGCGCGGTGCTGGGTGCCGAGGCGGTGCCGCTGGAATCCCCGTTCGCCAAGCGCCCGCTGCTGTGGCGGCTGATGCGCCTGTTGCCGGCGCTGCTGCAGCGCCCGGCCTTTGCCCCGCTGGCCGAATTCCTGCGTGACGACGGCCCGGAGGCGGGCGGCGACCTGCGCAAGCGTTACCAGCTGGCCGAGCGTCTGGCCGATCTGTTCGACCAGTATCAGGTGTACCGTGCCGACTGGCTGGCGGACTGGGCCGACGGCCGTGACGTGCTGCGCGGGGCGCGCGGCGAGGAGCCCGAACTGGCCCCGGAGCAGCGCTGGCAGGCCGAGCTGTGGCGGGCCCTGCTGGACGACGTGGGCGACGAACAGGCGTGGGTCAGCCGCTCCGCGGTGCACGAGCGCTACATGCGGGCGGTGGCGGATCTCGAGCAGCGACCCGCCGGGGTGCCGCGGCGGCTGATCGTGTTCGGCATCTCCTCCATGCCGGGGCAGATCCTGGAGGCGCTGGAGGGGCTGGCGGGCGTGTGTCAGATCCTGGTCTGCGTGCACAACCCCTGCGAGCACTACTGGGCCGACATCGTGGCCGACCGCGACCTGCTGCGCGCCCGCCGCCGGCGTCAGGCGCGGCGCCCGGACATGCCCGAGGTGCTGGACGAGACCACGCTGCACAGCCACGCCCATCCGCTGCTGGCCGCCTGGGGGCGCCAGGGGCGCGACTACATCGCCCTGCTCGACGAGCATGACGATCCGGCGCGCCGTCGCCATGTGCTGGAGGGGCTGGACTGGGAGCGCATCGACTTCTTCGAGCCGCACGGCGAGGCCTGTCTGCTGCACCAGCTGCAGGAGGACATCCGCGCGCTGCGCCCGCTCGGCGAGACCCGCGAGGCCTGGCCGCCGGTGGACCCGGCCGATGCCTCGGTACGCTTCCATGTCGCGCACAGCCCGCTGCGCGAGGTGGAGATCCTGCATGACCGCCTGCTGGCACTGTTCGATGCCGATCCCGACCTGCGCCCGCGCGACGTGATCGTGATGGTGCCGGACATCAACGTGTATGCACCGTACATCGACGCGGTGTTCGGCCAGCGCGGGCCCGACGAGCCCGGGCACATCCCCTACACCCTGGCCGATCAGGGGCCGCGCGGGCGCGACCCGGTGCTGATCGCGCTGGAACGCCTGCTGGCCCTGCCGGAAAGCCGCATGGGCGTGAGCGAGGTGCTCGATCTGCTGGACGTGCCCGCGGTGCGGCGGCGCTTCGGCCTGGGCGAGGACGATCTGGCGGCCCTGCACCGCTGGGCCGAGGCCTCCGGCGTGCGCTGGGGGCTGGATGCCCGTCAGCGCGCCGGCCTGGGCCTGCCCGGGGGGCTGGAGCAGAACACCTGGCGCTTCGGCCTGCGGCGCATGCTGCTGGGCTACGCGGTGGGCGACGGCGAGGCCTGGCAGGCGATCGAACCGTTTGCCGAGAGCGGCGGACTGGCGGCCACGCTGCTGGGGCCGCTGGACCACCTGATCGAGGCGCTGTCCGGGGCCTGGGAGGCCCTGCGCCGCGCGCAGAGCCCGGAGGACTGGGCCGCCTGTCTGCACGGCCTGCTGCAGGACTTCTTTCTGGGCGAAGACGAGGACGAGCTGCTGAGCCTGCGGCGTCTGGAGGATGCCCTGGAGCAGTGGCGCGAGGACTGTGACGCCGCCGGCCTGACCGAGGCCCTGCCGCTGACCGTGGTGCGCGAGCAGTGGCTGGCGAGCCAGGAGGAGGCCGGGGTGGGGCAGCGCTTCCTCGCCGGGGCGGTGAACTTCGGCACCCTGATGCCGATGCGCGCGATCCCGTTCCGGGCGGTCTGCCTGCTGGGGATGAACGACGGCGACTACCCCCGGCGCCCGACGCCGGTGGACTTCGACCTGATGACCCGCGATTACCGCCCCGGCGACCGTTCGCGGCGCGAGGACGACCGCTACCTGTTCCTGGAGGCCCTGCTGTCCGCGCGCGACCATCTGCATGTCAGCTGGGTGGGGCGCAGCGTGCGCGACAACGAACCGCGTCCGCCGTCGGTGCTGGTGGCCCAGCTGCGCGACCATCTGGCGGCCGGCTGGCAGCCCCCGGGCGAGACGCCCCTGCTGGAGCAGCTGACCATCGAACACCCGCTGCAGCCCTTCGCGCCGGTCAACTTCCCCGCCGGGGATCCGGATCCGGCGTCCGCGCCGGCGCGGCATTTCACCTATGCCGCCGAATGGGAGGCGGTGCACGCCGCCCCGGCGGCGGGCGCGGCGCCAGCGGACGCGATGGTGGAGGACGAAACCCTGCCACCCCCGGCTCCGGAGGCGGAGGACGCCGTGCTCGGGCCGGAGACCCTGGTGCGGCTGTTGAAGGACCCGGTCGAGGTGTTCTTCGCCCAGCGTCTGGGCGTGCATTTCGATGAGGACCCGGGCGCGACCGAGGACCTGGAGCCGTTCGGCGTGGCGGGGCTGGAGGGCTGGCAGCTGCGCCAGCGGCTGGTGGCCACGGCCCTGGAGGACGGCGAGATCGAGGCGGACGAGGACGCGCAGGCATGGCTGCAGCGGCGCCGTCCGACCCTGGAGGCGGAATCCCGTCGCCTGCTGCGCGCCGGGCACCTGCCGCTGGGGGCGGCCGGCGAGCTGCAGCGCACGGAACTGATCGGGGACGCCGAACGACTCCTGGAACGCATCGCCGAACCTTTGCAGGCCTTCCCGCGGCGGGCCCCGGCGCTGCCGGCGGTGCGCGTGGCGGCGGCCGGCTGGCAGCTGGAGGCCCTGCCGGCCGCGCTGCGGATCCCGCCGGAGGGCGCTCCGCAGGAGGCGGCCCTGCAGCTGGAATCCACGGTCAGCCGGCTGAAGGACAAGAAGGCCTGGCGCATCGACAAGCTGACGGGCGCCTGGGTGCGTCACCTGATCGCGTGTGCCGCGCGCGCCGATGTCGAGACCCGTCTGGTGGGCCTGGATACCGAGTGCCGTTTCGTGGCCCTCGACCGGGCCACCGCCCGCGCGCATCTGGAGACCCTGCTGGAAGGCTGGGCCGCCGCGCTGGAACGCCCGCTGCCGCTGGCGGCCGCGGCGGCCGGGGCCTGGCTGCGGGCCGAGGATGAAGACCGGGATGCGCACGCGGCCGCGCTGCGCGTGCTGGAAGGGGACGGCTACCACGAGGCCGGCGAACTGGCCCGGCGCCCGGCGCTGGCGCGCGCCTGGCCGGATCCGCAGGCCTTGCTGGCGGACCCGGCGATGGCGCACTGGAGCACGCGCCTGTATCGCCCGCTGTTCGACAGCCTGAACACCGGGGAGGAGACGGCATGACCCACGCGCCCGGGACGGACACCCATGAGGACGTGCGCGAGCTGGATCCGCTGGCGCTGCCCCTGCACGGCTCGCGGCTGATCGAGGCCAGCGCCGGCACCGGCAAGACCTACACCATCGCCGCGCTGTACCTGCGTCTGGTGCTGGGACACGGCCCGCTGCCCGAGGGCTGCGGGGCGCTGACGCCGCCGCAGATCCTGGTGATGACCTTCACCGAGGCGGCGACCCAGGAACTGCGCGAGCGCATCCGCGACGGCCTGGCCACCGCCGCGCGGGTGTTCCGCGCCGAAGCCCCGGAGCAGGTCGCCGGCGCCGAACCCGTCCACCTCGATCTGCGCGCGCAGTGGCCGGACCCGGACGAACGCGCGGGTGCGGCGCGGCGCCTGGAGGTGGCCGCCGAGTGGATGGACGAATCCGCGGTGTCCACGATCCACTCCTGGTGCCAGCGGGTGCTGCGCGAACACGCCTTCGCCTCCGGCAGCCCGTTCCGTCAGGAGCTGGCGGCCGACCAGCGCGAACTGCTGGCCGAGGCGGCGCGGGACTTCTGGCGCAGTTTCATGTATCCGCAGGGCGTCGATGCCCTGCTTTTGCTGCGCGGCGCCTGGGGTGCCAACCCCGAGGCCCTGCTGGGCAAGGTGCGCGCGCTGCTGGGGCGGGTGGAACCGCTGCCGCCGGCCACCGAGGCGCTGACCACCCCGGACGGGCTGAACGCCTGGCTGGGTGATCGCCTGCAGCGGCTGGCCGCGATGAAGCAGCGCTGGAACGAGGACCGCGAGGCCGTGGAGGCGCAGTTCCGCCAGCTGCATCGTGACGTGCTCAACGGGACCAGATACAAGAACCCCGACCAGCTGCTGGAGGCGATGCGCGAATGGGCGGACACCCCGGGGCTGCTGCAGCCGCGCATCGGCGGCAGCACTCCGCTTCTGGAGCGCATGAGCGCGGCCGGCATGGCGCAGGAGGGGTTTTGCAAGAAGGGCCAGTCCCTGCCCGCCGACCTGCATCCGGCGTTCATCGCGCTGAACGACCACGCCGAGGTCTGTGCCGACGAGAGCGAGCGCCTGCTCAAGGCCGCGGCGGCCGCGATCGACCGGCGTTTTCGCCGTGCCCAGCAGCAGCGCGCGCAGATCGGCTTCAACGACCTGCTCACCCGCCTGCGCGACGCCCTGTACGGTCCCGACGGCGAGGCCCTGGCACGCACCCTGCGCGAACGCTTCCCGGTGGCCCTGATCGACGAGTTCCAGGACACCGATCCGGACCAGTACCGGATCTTCGACAAGGTGTACCGCATCGAGGAGAACCCGGACGCCACCGGGCTGCTGCTGATCGGGGATCCCAAGCAGGCGATCTACCGCTTCCGCGGGGCCGACATCCACAGCTACCTGCGTGCCCGCCACGCCACCGCCGGGCGGCATTACACCCTGCCGAAGAATTTCCGCTCGGTGGAATCCCTGGTGGCCGGCGTGAACCACCTGTTCGCTCGTGCCGAGGCCTGGCCCGACGGCGCGTTCGGCTTCGGGGGCGGGGAGCTCCCGTTCCATTCGGTCACCGCCCGCGGCCGCTCCGAGACCCTGACGGAACACGGCACCGCGCTGCCCGCGCTGACCCTGTGGCAGGCCGGCGGCGACGAACCGGTGGGCATCCGCGACTGGCGGGCGAGTGCCGCGGCGGCCTGCGCCAGCCGCATGGTGGAGCTGCTGAACGGCGGCGAGGACGGTCACACCGGCTTCGTCGAGGGCGGGGACGCGGGCGAGGCCCGCTTCCGCCGCCTGCGCCCGCGCGACATGGCCGTGCTGGTGCGCGATCGCAAGGAGGCCGCCGAGATCGAACGCGCGCTGCGCGAGCGGGGCGTGCGCAGCGTGTACCTCTCGGGCGGGGACTCGGTCTACACCACCGCCGAGGCCGGGGATCTGCTGCGCTGGCTGCGCGCCTGTGCCGAGCCCACCAGCGAGCGGCTGCTGCGTGCGGCCCTGGCGACGCCGACCCTGGGACTGCCGCTGGCGGAGCTGCACCGGCTGACCGTGGACGAGCTGCGCTGGGAGGCGCGGGTGGAGCAGTTCCGCGCCTATCGCCGGCTGTGGCAGGCGCGCGGGGTGCTGCCGATGCTGCGCGCCCTGCTGCACGATTTCGACGTGCCGCGTGCCCTGCTCGCGGACGAGGGCGGCGAGCGCGCGCTGACCAACCTGTTGCATCTGAGCGAGCTGCTCCAGGAGGCGGACGCGGAACTCGACGGCGAGCAGGCGCTGATCCGCCACCTGGCCGAGCATCGCGATGCGGATTTCGCGCCCGGTGACGAGCAGATCCTGCGCCTGGAGAGCGACGAGGACCTGGTCAAGGTGGTCACCCTGCACAAGTCCAAGGGCCTGGAGTACCCGCTGGTGTTCCTGCCGTTCGTCTGCGGTTTCCGCGAGGTGACGAGCAAGGACGTACCGTTCCTGGACCGCTCGCCGGGCGCGGCCCCGCAGTGGCGGTTTCACATGGACGACGCGGCGAAGGAACGCCAGCAGCGCGAGCAGCGCGCCGAGGACCTGCGTCTGCTGTATGTGGGCATGACCCGCGCCCGCCACGCCTGCTGGATGGCGATCGCGCCCGTGCGCCACGGCAACCGCAAGGATAGCGATCTGCACCGCACGGCCGTCGGCTACCTGCTGTTCGGTCCGGAGGGCGTGGAGCCGCCGGCACTGGCCACGCGCATGGAGGAACTGCGCGACGACGAAGGCCACGTGCGAGTGGAGCCGCTGCCGCCGCCGGCGGCCGAACGCTGCCGCGCGGGCGAGGCCGCGCCGGCCACCGGGCCCGCGCGGGTCCCGCGGCGCCGGGTGCGCGAGCCCTGGTGGGTGGCCAGCTACAGCGCCATCGCACGGCGCGAGGAGCCGGGCCCGGACGACAGTGCCGCGCTCGCCGATGCCGGCCCCGATGCCCCGGATACCGCCGAGGAGGACATCCTGCGCGAGGATGCCGGTGGGCGTGACCTCGACGCGGACAGCGATCGTGAGTCCGGGGCGGTGACCACGGCCCCGGCCGGCGGGCACCACGATTTCCCGCACGGCCCGGAGCCCGGCACCTTCCTGCACGGGCTGCTGGAATGGGCCGGCGAACAGGGCTTTGCGCGGGTGGCCGGCGATCGCGCGCGTCTGCACGCCGAGGTCGCGCGGCGCTGTGGTGCCCGCGGCTGGGACGACTGGGTGCCGGTGCTGGAGGGCTGGATGCACGACCTGCTGGCGGCCGAGTTCCCGCTGGACGGCACAGGGGGGTTCTCGCTGGCGGGGCTGGACAGCTATCAGGCCGAGCTCGAGTTCCTGTTCGAGACCCGCTGGCTGCACAGCGACACCCTGGATGCGGCGGTGCGCCGTGATGTCCTGCCCGGGGAGGCGCGCCCGCCGGCCGGGCGCAAGCGGATCAACGGGATGCTCAAGGGCTTCGTCGATCTGGTGTTCCGGCACGGGGAGCGTTATTACGTGGCCGACTACAAGTCCAACCGCCTGGGTGCCGGGCCGGAGGCCTACACCACGGCGCAGCTGAACGCGGCGGTGCTGGATCACCGCTACGACCTGCAGCTGGTGCTTTATACCCTGGCGCTGCACCGCCTGCTGAAGGCCCGCCTGCCCGGCTACGACTTCGACACGCACATGGGCGGCGGGGTCTACCTGTTCCTGCGCGGGGTGGATGCGCCGGGGCGGGGCGTGTTCCATCAGCGCCCGCCGCGCGAGCTGATCGAGTGGCTGGACCGTGCCTTCGCCGAAGGTCCGGATCGCCCGGCGGTGCGCTCCACGGAGGCCGGGGCATGACTGTGGCCACCGCAACCCGGCCGGATGCTGCCGGCGTGCTCGCGCGGCTGGCCGAATGGGAACAGGCCGGCTGGCTGCGCGGCGTGGACCGCGCGCTGGTGCGTCTGCTGCACGAGGAACTCCCGGAGCTGGAGCCGCTGGCCCTGCTGCTGGCGGCGCTGGCCAGCCATCAGGCCGGGCGCGGGCATGTGTGTCTCGATCTGGACGCGCTGCTGGAGGCCCCCGACCGCACCCTGGCGCTGCCGCCCGAGGGCGAGGCGGCCACCGCGGTGCTGCCCTCCGAGGCCCTGCGCGGAACCACCCGGGCGGAACTGGAACACGCGCTGGCGGACGCGCGGCTGTGCGCCGACGACACGCCGGGCGCCAGCCCGCTGGTGCGTGCCCGGGGGCAGCTCTATCTGCGCCGCTACTGGGAGGCCGAGCGCCGGGTGGGCGAGGCGGTGCGCGCCCGGCTGGAAGACGCACCCGCCTGGCGCGAGGCCCTGGACCCCGCCCGCACCCGGCAATGGCTGGACCGGCTGTTTCCCGCCACGGCACCGGGGGGCGGTCCGGACTGGCAGCGCATCGCCTGTGTCCTGGCCGCCGGCAGCGGCTTCGGCGTGATCACCGGCGGTCCCGGCACCGGCAAGACCACCACCGTGCTGCGCCTGCTGGCGCTGCTGCAGGGCCTGCAGGGCGACGGCGAGGCTTTGCGCATCCGTCTGGCCGCGCCCACCGGCAAGGCCGCCGCGCGGCTCAATGCGTCGGTGGGCGGGGCGCTGGACCGCCTGAACCTCGAGGCCCTGCCGGACGGCGAGCGCCTGCGCAGCCGCATCCCCGCCGGGGTGGTGACCCTGCATCGCCTGCTGGGGGCGCGACCGGGGGCGCGCGGTTTTCGCCACGACGCGGCGAACCCGCTGCCGGTGGACGTGCTGGTGGTGGACGAGGCGTCGATGATCGATCTGGAACTGATGGCCGCGCTGGTGGAGGCGGTGCCGCGCCACGCGCGCCTGATCCTGCTGGGCGATCGCGACCAGCTGGCCTCGGTGGAGGCCGGCGCGGTGATGGGCGAACTCTGTGCCCGCGCATCCGACGGGCATTACACCCCGGAGACCGTGGCCTGGCTGAAGGCACATGCCGGCGCGGAGATCCCGGCCGCGCTGCAGGACGGCGCCGGCCAGGCGCTGGATCAGCACGTGGTGATGCTGCGCCACAGCCATCGTTTCGATGCCGACAGCGGCATCGGTCAGCTGGCCACCGCGGTCAACGTGGGCCGGGCCGGGGAGGTGCGTCTGCCCACGCCCGATGGCGCGGTGGATCGGCTGACCCTGGAGGCCGGCGACGGGCGTGGCTGGCTGGCGCGGGTGCTGGACGGCGACCCGCAGCGCGAGGCCGCCGGGTATCGCCATTACCTCGAGGCCCTCGCGCGGCTGCGGCCGGCCGGCGGCGCCGCGCGCGGTGCATGGGAGGACTGGGCGCGCGAGGTGCTGCAGGCGCACGGGCATTTCCAGCTGCTGTGCGCGGTGCGTCGCGGCCCCCGGGGGCTGGAGCAGCTGAACCGCCGCATCGCGGCGGCCCTGCGGGAGCGGGGGCTGCTGGCGGGCGAGGGCACATGGGTCGAGGGACGGCCGGTGATCGTCACCCGCAACGACTACGCCCTGGGCCTGATCAACGGCGACATCGGCATCGCGCTGGCCGTGCCGCGCTGGCTGGCCGCGGGCGAGGACGGGCCGCAGGACGACGAAGCCTCTTCCGGGCCGGAGTCGCGGGTGCTGCGGGTCGCTTTCCTCGCCACCGACGGTCGGGTGCGCTGGATCCCGCCCAACCGCCTGGAGGGCGTGGAGTCCGCCTTCGCCCTGACCGTGCACAAGGCGCAGGGCTCCGAGTTCGACCACGTGGCCCTGATCCTGCCGGACACCGACAGCCCGATCCTGACCCGCGAGCTGGTCTACACCGCCATCACCCGCGCCAGCCGCCGTTTCACCCTGCTGGAACCTCGCCCCGGCCGCCTCGAAACCGCCGCGGGCCGCCGCATCCGCCGTGGCGGCGGCCTGCACCGCTGGCTGCGATAGCGATCACCAGGGAGCTGCTGCATTATCCGGATGGGCGTGGCGTGAACGTTAGCGATGGTTTGCGCCGAGGCGTATGATAGGCCTCGGCAGCCGGGCCCGAAGGGCCGGTTGCATGTTGTTCCATGCCTTGACCCAGCCGGAAATCCAGATGGAAGCCCAATTAGTGTCGCCGCCGGCAGAAGCTGCCGGTGACTCCGTTGCCGATGAGCAGCTCGCGGTCTGGCTGAGTGAGCAGGGCCGGCTGCGCCCCGAGGACCTGGAGCGGGCCCGCCGTCTCGCCCGTAGCGAATCCCTTGACCTGATGGCCGTATTGCTGCGGCTCGGCATGATCACCGACCGCGATCATGCCGATGCCCTGGCGGCGCTGACCGAGTGGCCGCTGCTGGCGGAGTCGGATTATCCGGAACTCATCGAAATCCCGCAGGGGACATCGCTGCGTTTCCTCAATGAGGCGCGTGCGGTGATGCTGGAGGCCGAGGATGACGGTCTGTGGCTGGTAATGACAGATCCCCGGGACCGCTTCGTGCGGGATGCTCTTCAGCTTGCAACGGGGAAGACCGTGCGCCCGGCTATCGGACTGCCGGCCGATATCGGTGCGGCTCTGGAACGCATCGTTCGGTCCGAAGAGAGTGCCGAGGAGTCAGTCGCCGCGGAAGCGGGCGGCGACGAAGACGTGCGCGAGGAGGACGTCGAGCACCTGCGGGACATGGCCAGCGAGGCACCGATCATCCGCCTGGTGAACCTGATCCTCCAGCGTGCGGTGGAATCGCGCGCCTCGGATATTCACATCGAGCCATTCGAGGGCAAGCTGAAGGTGCGTTTGCGTATCGACGGGATCCTGCACGACATCGATGCCCCTGCGGCACGTTCAACCGCTGCAGTGATCTCGCGCATCAAGATCATGGCGCGCCTGAATATTGCGGAACGCCGCTTGCCACAGGACGGCCGGATCAAGATCCGGATCCAGGGCAAGGAACTGGATCTCCGTGTGTCCACAGTGCCGACCATGCACGGCGAAAGTGTCGTGATGCGGCTGCTCGACAAGCAGAGCATCGTGCTCGACTTCGAGACCCTGGGGTTCGAGGGGGAAGGCCTTGCGCGATTTCTGCGGGTCCTGGATATGCCGCATGGCATCATCCTGGTGACGGGGCCTACCGGGAGTGGCAAGAGTACTTCGCTGTACACCGCCCTGTCTCGTTTGAATACGCCGGAGCGCAAGATCCTGACGGTCGAGGACCCCGTTGAGTATGAGCTCGAGGGGGTGAACCAGATCCAGGTGAAGCCTCAGATCGGACTGAATTTCGCTTCGGCGCTGCGGAGCATCGTGCGTCAGGACCCGGACACCATCATGATCGGCGAAATGCGCGACCTGGAAACGGCTCAGATCGCGGTGCAGTCGGCTCTGACGGGCCACCTGGTCCTGAGTACGCTGCATACCAACGATGCTGCCGGCACGGTGAACCGCCTGCTGGACATGGGGGTCGATGACTACATGCTGACCTCTACCGTGAACGGGATCCTGGCGCAGCGTCTGGTTCGCAAGCTCTGTCCGCATTGCCGTGAACCGGTGGAGCTGCTCCCCGAAGTGTGCGAGGAATACGGTCTGGAACGATTCGCCCCGCCGGACGGTCTGCAGGTCCATCGTCCGGTCGGTTGCGATGAATGCGCGGGTACGGGGTATCGGGGGCGGCTGGCGATCATGGAGTTCCTGGTAATGACGGATTCGGTACGCAGCAAGGTCATGAATCACGCTATCTCGAGCGACATTGAACGCTCCGCGCGGGAAGAGGGTATGCGTACAATGTACGAAGATGGTCTGGACAAGGTCGCGCGGGGCATGACGACCCTGGAAGAAGTTCTCCGCGTGACGCAGGACTGAGCGCGATGCCGGTGTATCGATACAAGGCCGTCATGCAGGGTGGCGAGACGGCCGAGGGCGAAGTCAGTGCGGCGGACGAACAGCAGGTTATCGCGCAGCTGCAGGCGGCCGGACAGATCCCGATCCGGGTGGCGCCCGCCGGAGGAATGGGCGGGCTTTCATTCGGCGCCTCCAGGATTCGGGCGCAGGATATCCAGGTCTTTACGCATGAACTCTCAACGCTTCTGGGGGCAGGCCTGCCACTGGACCGTTCGTTGCAGATCATCGTGGAACTGGCCGAGGATCCGAAGGTCAATCGGATGGCGACACGTGTGCTGGAGCGGGTGCGGGAGGGCCAGGCGCTGTCCGAGGCCCTGGAGGCGCAGGCAGGCGTGTTTTCCCGCTTTTATATCAGCATGATCCGCGCGGGGGAGATGGGGGGCGCCATGGAGGAGGTCCTCAAGCGGCTCTCCGACTATCTCGAGCGTGCCCGTGAATTGCGCGACAGTGTCGTCTCCGCGCTGATCTATCCGGCAATCCTGTTGACGGTGGCGGTCATCTCGGTATTCGTGCTGATGGTCTTCGTGGTCCCGCATTTCACCCAGCTGTTCGAAGATGCCGAGCAGGCGCTGCCGCTGCTGACGCAGGTGGTCGTCGGGACGGCCGAGTGGCTGAGTGACTTCTGGTGGGCGCTGCTGGGAGGGCTCCTGGTCATTCTGTTGCTCATGCGGCAGCAACTGGCCAACCCGCGGACTCGCCGCCGCTGGGACGGTCGGCTCCTGCGTCTGCCCCTGGTGGGCGACCTCGTGCGCAAGATCGAGGTCGCTCGCATGAGCCGAACGCTCGGTACTCTTCTGGCGAACGGCGTTCCGTTGCTCACCGCGCTGTCCATCGTCCGGGAGACCCTGAGCAACAAGGTTCTGGCGGAAGGGGTTGAAGCGGCCGAGGCAGGGCTGAAGAGCGGGGAGGGCATGAGCGAACCCCTGATGGAAGGGGGGCTGTTCCCGCGACTGGGGCTCCAGATGATCAAGGTCGGCGAGGAGACCGGCCAGATGGAAAGCATGCTGATCCAGGTCGCGGACATCTACGATCGCGAGGTCCGTACCGCCATTCAGCGCATGCTGGCGCTGCTGGAGCCCCTGTTGATCGTGACTCTCGGTGTGGTGATCGCGTTGATTATCCTGTCGATCCTGATTGCGATCGTCAGTGTGAATGAACTGGCATTCTGACGGCTGGTCCCATCGGCAGGAGTCGGGTGTGGGCGGGAGCGAGCCTCGCGGCGCCGGCCGCATCCGCCTTTGATGGTTTTGATTACGGGAAATACGAAAATGATGTATCCGCAAAGACATGAAACGGGCGTTGCGCGCCGTGCATCCTCTCGACGCAAGGGGTTCACCCTGATCGAGCTGCTGGTTGTGCTGGTGATTCTGGGCCTGCTTGCCGGGCTTGTGGGGCCACAAGTGATGCGGTATCTGAGTGACTCCAAGACACAGACCGCTCAGCTGCAGATCGAGGACCTGAGTGCCGCGCTGGACCTGTATCGAATCGATGTCGGTAGCTACCCCAGCAGCGATCAGGGGCTCGAAGCCCTCGTGAGGGAGCCCTCGGGTGTCAGAAACTGGAATGGTCCGTATTTGCGCCGCAACTCGGTGCCCGATGACCCGTGGGGCAATCCGTACAATTATCGCCAGCCAGGCGAGCACGGCGGATTCGATCTGTGGACGTACGGCGCTGACAATCAGCCGGGCGGCGAAGGAGAGAATCAGGAAGTTACCAGCTGGGATTGATGCCATTGCGTCGGGGCGTTTCGGAAGCGCGCGGGGCAGGTTTGCTGATGGCTGAATCTCGACCCATAACGGCTTCCCGTGGGTTTACCCTGATCGAATTGATGGTCGTCATGGTGATTGCCGGGGCGGCCATGGCGCTGGTCATGCCGCAGTTCGGGGCAGCGCTGCCAGGTATGGAACTCAAGGGCGCGGCGCGCGATGTGGCTTCGGGCCTGCGCTATGCGCGGGGTCGGGCAATCGCCGAACAGCGCGAAACGGCAGTGGTGATCGATCTTGAACAGCGTCGCTACCACCTGGAAGGTGTGGACGATGATCGGCTCCACGATCTCGGAAAGAATACCAGCCTGGAACTGGTGACCGGACGCTCGGAGGTGCGAGGCGAGCACCAGGGGAGCATCGCCTTTTTCCCGGACGGATCTTCCACCGGTGGCCGCTTGACCCTGGAATCCGGAGGGCGCAGCTACGTCGTGGACGTTCGTTGGCTCACCGGGCGAGTGAGTATCCGGGATGGGTAACCGCAGTATTTTGAAGGAACCGGGGGCCTGTCGATCAGGTCGGCGGGCGGGTGGCTTCTCGCTCATCGAAGTCCTGGTGGCTTTCTCCATCATGGCTTTGGTCCTGGCCGTTCTGTTCCAGGTGTTCTCCAGCGGTTTGCGTACTGCGGGAATGGCGGAACAGTACACTGCGGCCCAGCGTTTTGCGCAGTCGTTGCTGGAGCAACGTTCTGTCGAGCGTCCGCTGGAAACCGGCCACAGGTCAGGCGCATTCGAGGGCACGCGTTATCGTTGGGAAACGTGGGTCGAGCAGGAATCGGACCTCGCGGAGAATCTGCAATCCGATGCGTTTGTCGCATATCGCATAACGGCTCGTGTGACGTGGGAAGGGCGGGGAGGCGAAAGGGAATTCAGTCTTTCGACGCTGCGCCTTCAGGAGGAAAATTGATGTCGTCGATGCCTGGGCGAGTGTCAGCCCGAGGCTTCACCCTGATGGAGGTCCTGATCGCGCTGGTCCTGCTCAGCCTGATTATGACGGCGTTGTTTTCGGCGTTGCGTCTGGGGGTGAGCAGCTGGGACGCAGCCGAGCGAAGCGTTGCTGAAACGGCAGAAGAGGAGCTGGCCCTGCGGTTGCTGGACCGGCAGCTTGCCCTGGCCATGCCGCTGATGCTCGAGCGCGACGGCGAACAGGCGCGGATCGCCTTCGAGGGTGAACCAAACCGCGTGCGCTGGGCCTCGCCGCTGCCCGCTCACCGGGGCGGCGGCGGGATCCAGTGGCAGACCCTGGAGCTCGGAGAGACCGCGCGCGGCGAGGGTCTAGTCTTGCGTTTTCGTCTGCTGCATCCGGATACGCTGGAGGCCCCGGCTGACCAGGTCGAAGATACTGAATTGCTGCTGGCGGGAATCGATGCGATGGAGTTATCCTATTATGGTCGGTCGAACTTGGATGAGGAAGCCGAGTGGTTCAGTGAATGGTCCGTCCGCGACCGGCTCCCCGATCTTGTTACGTTGACCCTGCAGAGCGACCGTGGTTCGCAGACGTCGATATATCTGTCGGTCGCTCCACGCCAGGCGAAGCCCACACCTCAATTTGACATTGGGCCTCATCGATGATGGCCCGTCGGGGCCCCTTGCGTGCTTCTATGTGTAAGCGCGTCATCCGACCGGGGGGGCGTCCGGTCCAGGGTGGCATGGCCCTGATTATGGTGCTGTGGGTTGTGACCCTGCTCACGGTAATCGCGTCCAGCTTCAGCCTGGGGATGACTCGGGAGGCCCGGACGGTCCAGAACATGATCGATACGGTCGAGGGGCGCTCGACGGCGGAAGCCGGTGTCCGCTTGGCGATGCTCGGGCTCGCGCATCCGGACGACGAGAGGCGCTGGCAAGCTGATGGGCGGGTACGCACCGTTGAATGGCAGTCTGCGGAGCTGGACGTCCGTGTGACCTCGGTAGCGGCCCGTATTGACCTCAACTCAGCGGGTCGGGAATTGCTGGATGGGGCCCTGTTGCAGGCGGGACTGGAGCACGCTGACGAGCGCGACATGGTGCTGGACAATCTCCTTGACTGGCGTGATTCAAGCCCGCACAGGCGTCAGGCCAGTCAGGGGGAGCAAGGGTATCGGGCGGCCGGATTGAGTTACGGGCCGCTCAATGCTCCTTTTCGTTCGGTGGAGGAGCTGCTTCTTGTGCCGGGGATGACGCCCGAGGTTTATCGTCGACTGGAACCCATGGTGACGGTGCATTCACGTCAGGGCTCGGTCCATCGTCCATCGGCGTCGAGGGCGGTGTTGATGGCCCTTCCCGGGGCCGATGAGGCAACCGTCGACGGCTTCCTCGAACAGCGTGTTCGGGCACAGGAGGCCGGTGAACCGGTACCCGGTCTGGATGGTACGGACCGGTTGGGGTCAGCAGTCTCGGACGCGTACACTGTCGAGTCTTCCGCTCGCCTGCCCTCCGGTTTCGAGTACCGCATCGAGGTCGACATGGTTCGAGCGCGGGATCAGGGAGTCGAGCCCTTTCAAATTACGCGTTACAGAACGGGGGGGCGCAGTGCCTCGGATTGAAAACGGTCGGCCGGCTTCGGCTGATCAGATTTCTCAGAACATGAGGTTGGCGTGATCGAGCGTTCCGGGACGCTCGGCGGGCAGCTGCGTGCCTGGCGTGGGCGCGCCAGCGATTTCCTGCGTTGGTGGGTCGGCGAACTGGCGGGCATGCTGCCTCCTCGTGTGCGTGAGCGCCTGCGGTTCGCGGATCGTCGGATCGAACTGCACACGGACGGCGGCTCCGTTCGTGTGCTTGCGCTGGCCCTGGAAGAGCAGGTCCTTGAACGACAGGTCGACGATGACCTCGCCGAACTGCACGAAGTGCTGGAGCGGGCTCGGGAGGAGCTCGGATCGGACAGCAAGCTGGTGTTGTGCCTGCATCCACCGCAGTCGCTGGTCCGTGAGATCCAGCTGCCCGCGGCGGCCAGTGAGAATCTCGCCCAGGTTCTGCGTTACGAGATGGATCGGTATACTCCGTTCACTGCCGACTCTGTCTATTACTCCTACCGGATTCTTGGGCGGACTCCCGACGATGCGCTACGGGTGCAGCTGGCGGTTGCGCTGCGTCAGCGTCTCGATGGCCTTATGGAACGGCTGCGTGTTCGCGAGGTGTATCCCGCCCATGTGTTCGCGGCCGGGGCCGTGGGGATGGACCTTGCGCCTCGTTCGGGGCAAACCGTGTCGGCACGTTCGTGGGTGAGCGTCCGGAAACTCCTGACAGGTGCGGTCGCGGTCGCGCTTCTCCTGACGTTGACTCTCCCCCTCTGGGTGCTTCGCGATACCGCCATTCAATTGAACCAGGAAGTGGCGGACCTGCGCGGAGTGGCGATGGAAGCCGAAGACCTGCGAGAAGAGCGGAATTCGCTCGAACATCAAACACAGTATCTGGTGTCCCGCAAGCAGGAACAGCCAGCGGCACTGGAGATCCTGGAAGAGCTGAGCGCCACCTTGCCTGACGAGGCCTGGCTGCGGGATCTGGAGGTGCGGGGTGATCGCGTTGAGATCCAGGGGCTGGCGGCCTCCGCTTCCGGGCTGATTGAACGGATGGAGTCTTCGCCGTTGTTCCGGGATGTTTCCTTCGCCGCGCCGGTGACCACGGATTCCCGCTCGGGTCAGGATTCGTTCCGAATCAGCCTGCGGGTAACGAGCGGAGCGGCCGATGAAGGTTGAGCAGTGGAACCAGCGTGAGCGGCGATTCGTGGCCGTCGGTCTGTTGCTCGCCCTGGTAATGATCGTGGTGTTCGCCCTTGTGGGGCCATACCTGGCTCGCTACCCGCATTACCTGGATGCGATTGCCACAGCTGAGCATCAACGGGAGCGTCTGGAACGTTCCGCCGCGCAGTTGCCGCGGCTGCGCACTGAGGTGGAGGCCCTGCGCGAACAGCATGAAGCCCTGGGGCATGTTCTGGAAGCCGAGACCCCCGCCCTTGCGGCGGCTGAGGTCCAGCAGCTTCTTTCCGATGTCGTCACGGGACATGGCGGGGAGTTGCAATCCACCCAGGTGCGCCCTGTGCGAGAGGAAGAGGGGTTTCGGCGGGTTACGGTCTCGGTGCGCCTGTCGGTGGACAGCGAACAGCTGGCCGGCATCCTTTCCGAGCTTGAATATCGAACGCCGCTGATGTTTGTGGATGACCTCAATCTGCGCCTGGAAAGCCGGCGCGTGCGGCGGGGCATGGAGAGCGAGGAAAGCGGGCGGGTCAACGCTCAGTTTGACCTGCATGCCTATATGGGGGCCGGAGCACCATGAAGCAGGCGGTGAGGCGGGGGAATGTCTCCCTGGTGGTCGCGCTGGTCCTGATCCTGGCCGGCGCCCTGATCACCTGGATATGGCTGGAACGCTGGCAGGCCGGGGTGCTGGGCGAGCACGAAACGCTTCAGCAGCCAGTGGCGGCCTCCGACGCCACGGCCCATGAAATGGCGCTGGAAGCGACCCTCCGGCCGGGGTTGGTGGCGCCGTCCTATACCAACATGATCGAGCGTCCGTTGTTTATGAGCACGCGGCGTCCCCCGGTGGACGATCCTCCCGACGAGGATCCTGAACCCGAGGTCGAAGAGCCCGAACAACCGCCCGACCCGCTGGAGGCCACTCTGAGGAGCGTCCTCGTTGTCGGCGAGGCTCGTTATGCGTGGCTCGAGGTTGAGGGTGCCGCGCGTGAATTGCGTCTGGCACCCGGTGAGGAAATCGAAGGCTGGAGCCTGGATGTGATCGAGCCCTCGTTCGTGGAATTCACTGCTGGCGATTCCCGAAAACGGCTGGAACTGCGGCCTTCCGGATCGGTCGGGGATCCGGCGGAACCCGTCCGATCCCGTCCGCGTGCGCGCGACTGAGGATGGGGCGTGCGCCTGGTGGGGGTGGTGACAATCCGGATGAGCCCCCTGCGAGTTAATGACGAATGAACATGATCAAGAGCGGTCCATCAATGCAACCAAATTCGCGTCGTCTTTCCCTCGGGCCAGTGTCCAGTACTCCCCTGAAGGTGCCTCGGGGAGTGTGGCTGGCAATGGTGGCCGGGGCTGCCCTGCTCCTCGGCGGGTGTGCCTCCCTGGGCGAGCGCGACGGCGCTGGTGAAGATGAATCGCGCAGTCTCGAGCAGGTGCTTGAAAGGTCGGCAACCGAGAGACCGGCACCGGAGGGCCGGGTTCAACGTTCTTCCCGGGCCGCCAGCCGTGTGGAGCCCCTGCCCCTGGATCCCGATGCGTCGGCGGTGGTGGACACGGACGACGAGGAACGGGTCCAGCTGTTTCCCGGCACCGGCCGGTTCTTTGATGAAGATCGTGCACGCCAGCCCGCACGCATCGATCCCGAAACCGGAGACCTCACGCTCAATTTTGAACGCGCGGACCTGACCGAGGTCGCGCACTTCATCCTGGGTGAGCAGCTGGGCGAAAACTACGTCGTGGATCCTGCCGTATCCGGCGAAGTCACCCTGCAGACTTCCCGCCCCCTGTCGCGCGACGACCTTCTGCCGACGCTGGAAAACCTCCTGCAGATGAATAGCGCGGCACTCGTTCAGGATGATGGTCTGTTCCGGGTCGTGCCCCGGGAAGGGGCATTGCGGGGTCAGGTTCCTCGTCTGGATTCCGGGCAGCCCGGCATGAACGTGCGCATCGTGCCCCTGGAGTACATCGCCGTGTCGGAGATGGCGAAGATCCTCGAGCCATTCACCTCCAGCGGGGCCGTCGTGCGTACCGACCCTGCCCGGAACATGCTGATCCTGGCGGGTAACCGCCAGCAGCTCGGGCAGTGGCTTGAGACTATCGAGATCTTCGATGTGAATTGGCTCGAAGGCATGTCCGTGGGCATGTTCACGTTGGCGAACGCCGACGTGCAGGATATCGTGGGCGAACTGGAAGGCCTGTTCGGCCCAGACAGCGAGTCCCCGGTGGCGGGACTGTTTCGGTTCATTCCAGTCGAGCGGCTCAACGCGATCCTGGCCATTACGCCCCAGGAGGAATACCTCCGTGAGGCCCGCGAATGGGTCGAGCGGCTGGACCGCGGCCGTGATCCGCATAGCACCCGTTTGCATGTGCACCGTCTGGAGCATGGCAAGGCGGGCCAGGTTGCCGATCTCCTTTCACAGCTCTTTGACGGTGAGCCCGTTTCCGATGCTCCGGCGGCAGACGAGGACTCGCCGAGCCTGGCGCCGGGAATGGAAGAGGTGCGCCTGGGGGCAGAGGACTCGGGTGAAGGGAACCCCAATGACAATGGAGGGGCTGCGGACGCCCCGGAGACACGGGCGACCGCCGTCTCCGCCGACGAATCCAGCATGGGTGGTGCCCTGGAAGGGGATGTGCGCATCCTCGCCGACGAAACCAACAATGCGCTGTTGATCATGGCCAGTGAGCGGGATTACGAGATCCTGCGCGACGCCCTGCGTGAGCTGGATATCGCGCCCAGGCAGGTTCTTGTGGATGCCAGCATCGTGGAGGTCACGCTGCGCGACGAACTTCGCTATGGTCTGCAGTGGTTCTTCGAAAACAGCATGGGCTCGTACGAGGGGCGCGGTATATTTGGCACCTCCTCGTCGGCCGACATCTCGCGCCAGTTCCCTGGCTTCAATTACTCCCTCGTCGACAATGCCGGCGAAGTGCGTGCCGTACTCAGCGCCCTCGCGGAGGATTCCCGTGTCGAGGTGCTTTCTTCCCCGTCGATCATGGTGCTGGACAACCATAGCGCCACCATTCGCGTGGGCGACCAGGTGCCCGTGCGGACCTCCGAAACCACGAGCGCCGTTACGGACAATCCCGTTATCGTCAGCAACATTCAGTTCCGCGATACCGGCGTGAACCTCGAAGTGACCCCCCGTGTGAACTCCGGCGGGATGGTCACCCTGGACGTCTTCCAGGAAGTGAATGACGTTTCGCAGACCACCACCTCGGGCATCGATTCCCCCACGATCCAGCAAAGGCTGATTGAAAGTTCCGTTGCCGTGCAGAGCGGCGAGACCATCGTGCTGGGGGGGCTGATCCGAGAATCCACCGACGTCAGCGAGCAGGGGATCCCCGGCCTGCGTTCCATTCCGCTGATGGGCAACCTGTTCGGAGCGACCAGCGAAGCCACTCGCCGGACGGAGCTGCTGGTTCTCCTGACGCCCCGCGTCGCCAACGACTCGGCAGAAGTGCGCGCCATCACCGAAGATTTCCGCCGGCACATGCACGGCATCGAGGCTCGGGGCGCGGAATTGCGGCGTCATGACGACATGGACAGCGAGTGTGGCGAAAATGTGACGGACTCATGCGAAAAAAACAACGAAAGTCCTTGACCGCACCGAGCTCATTGGCTAGCTTGATCATGAACCCTTGGGGCAACCGCGCGAGCGGGGTTCCAAGGCATCTGCAGGGTTGCGGATCCCTCGTTGCCCTGCAGTGGCCTCGCGGCCGAGCCCTCATGCAGTCGACTCGGGCTCGATCCGCCAATGCCGGGTCACGCCGGCCATTCTGCCGGTGCCGGGGAGGTGCTTTGAATTTCGAGAAAGGGGGAATTCAGCGATGAATTTTTCCATCTCGAATTTCATGGTAGTATCTGTTTCGGGAGGTGTGTTCGGCGCCCGAACCCCTGTCCAGGATGTAAACCACATGTGGAAACACAACTAAGGAGTTCCGATGATGAATAAGAAGCTGCTACCTCTGGCAGTCCTCACGGCGGTTGCCACCGGGGGTCTGAGTACTGCCCAGGCGGTAAACGTGAATCCCGACGGCCTTGGGGAGGTCTTGCTCTACCCGTTCTATTCGGTCGAGGGTGGAAACGACACGTATGTCAGCGTCACGAATACGACCGATCAGGTGAAGGCCGTCAAGGTCCGTTTCATCGAGGCCATGAACAGCCAGGAAGTTCTTGACTTCAACCTTTACCTGTCGCCTAACGACATGTGGACTGCGGCGATTACGGATGACGGTGATGGTGGTGCCGAACTCGTCACCCAGGACACGTCCTGCGCCCCGGGCCTGAATCCGGGTGGTGAAGCTTTCCGCGATTTCGAATTCTCGCAAAGTGACGATAGCGTCCGTGATCGCGGTCGTACGCGGGAAGGTTACGTTGAAATCATCGAGATGGGCGTTCTGGATCCGGCCGATTCGGCAATCGCGGCTCAGTACGATGGAGCGATCCACACTTCTGAAGGCGTTCCTGCCAACTGTGACGCACTGAATCAGGCCTGGGATGGTGGCGTCTGGTCGACCGAAGAAGATGAGGGGATTATCTCTACCGACGGTGAGGGTCAGCGCCTGACCGGTGGCCTGTATGGTTCGGGTACCATCATCAACCCCGCCGATGGCACCAACGCGACTTACTCGGCGACCGCGCTCGATGGTTGGTTCCCCGACGACGCTAGGAGCTTGCACACGAACCCCGGCAGCCTGAGCCCGTCGCTTGCCAGCGGTCGCGAGGAGGCGCTGATCTTCAACAATGGCGAGTTGGTCGAGCTCGACTTCTTCGAGACCGAGCCGAATGCGGCGCTCAACGCAGTGAGCGCCGTGCTGATGCACGATTCGATCGCCAATGACTACAACACGGACCCGTTGGTTGGGGCGGGAACGGACTGGGTAATGACATTCCCGACCAAGCGCGATTACGTGAATGGCGCCGATGCCCCGCACGCGCCATTTACGGAAGCCTGGAAGACCGTAACAAGCACGGCTTGTGAGCCGATCGACATCTCGTATTGGGATCGTGAAGAGCGTGAACCCGGCACGACCGGTATCGAGCTCTCGCCGCAGCCCCCGGGTGATCCGGGTGAAGCGCTGTGCTACGAAGCCAACGTGATGACGTTCAATGAAAGTAACGTGCTTTATGGGTCCGATCGTGTTCGTCGTGACCTGTCGACTGACTTCGACGCCGGATGGCTCGAGATGAGTTTCGCGGAATCCGGCCAGAAGCTTGAGGATTTTGATGGGAACGCCATTTACGGTCTGCCGGTCATTGGTTTCGCGGTGCAGAACCTGCGTAACGATGCGGTCGAAGACGGAGTCATGGCCAACTATGCAGGCCTGGTAAATCATAAGGGCACCCGTGACATCGAGTCTGCTGACCCACGCGGTGACTGACTCCGGTTGATCATGATCGGGTAGAAGCGATCGATTGGTTCTCGATCGCGGATGCTCAATGATAGGGAGGGGGCGAATTTATTCGCCCCCTTTTTTTGGTTGAAGTATTCTGGAACCGCAGCAGAAACAGCCAGGAAAAGCTCGCTGTAACGTGGTATCGGGAGGTCCGCCGCCCCGTGTCGGGTGGTGGGGTCCAGACCTGAATTGCAAGAAGCGTCAGCGCTGAGGATGCATTTAGTGGCCCGCGGCATCCCCTTGGCATCATGGTTTTCTTCTGAATCCCACCAGTAAGGGAAGCGCCACCTCATGAGCCCCGTCGTCCCCACTTCAAGCGGGCTCCAGCCTTTCGATCGTAGCCCGGTCACCGAACCCGCCGCGCCGGGAGTGGAAGGCTGAGCTCGTCTTCGCCCTGCCTGAATTCGTTCTTCGCTGGACGGATCGAAGTCAGCACCCCTCGGGAAGTAATTCATGCCAGGGTTGCGTAGGGCCGACAGGGCTACAAAATAATGTTTGCAATTGCCTGAATCTGGGTTATCCTTGACCCAATTGAATAGCCTATGGCCTTTCGGCCCGGGAGGATGTGCATGAACACGAACCGTCGTGTTGCGGTCGTTGCTGCAGCAATTTCCCTTGCCTTCGGTTCGGCGGCGATCTCGACCCTCGCCGCGGAACCGATCGGCGATGTCACGATTAACGGTGATACGTATCCGCTGACGGGTTTTTCGGTAGAAGCAGGGGCAGACGGCGGGATCCAGCTAAACGTGACCGCCGAGGGTACCGTAGCGGAGCCGGAGCCGGAGCCGGAGCCGGAGCCGGAGCCGGAGCCGGAGCCGGAGCCGGAGCCGGAGCCGGAGCCAACGCCTTCCGAGTGTGGTGCGGTGCCGGCGGACGTCAACGTCCAGTCTGCGCTCGACTGGAGTTCGACGCCGTCAACCAAACTGTATGACATCCCGCGCGGAAAAACATTGTCCTTCCCCCTGACCTCAACCAGCAACCCTGGGTATAGCGGACGAGTCGAGATTGCACCCGCAACCGATACTGGAGACGTGACCCGGGAGATCTGGTTCTCACGGTGCCCGAGTGACCAATACACCCGGATGCTCGACGGCCGACTCTGTGGGATCACCGCCTCGGATACCGGTGCCTTTGCTTGGCGCCAAGAAGACGATGGACGCCGTTGCTATCTCGGTACAAACGAACAATGGTACCTCAATGTTCGGGCGCGGGATTGCGACCGCGCCGAGTGTGGAAGCTATCTGAGTTTTCGGGACAACGGCAGGCCCTAGCTTGTCGAGAAGTGGAAAACGGTAGCGACTGATCGGGAGCCCCTTTGTTGGGGCTTCCTTTTTGGTCGTGTGTCCTTGCGCATTGTCTGACTGCGCTGTCGAGCCGGGCATTTCGTGACGCTGAATTTATAGATGAGGCCGCTGAGACGGAGAGACGAGTTCGATACGGTGAGGGTTTACTGCCCACGCGATTGCGACGGTGATGGGCGAGACCAGGGCGGGAGAAATCGCCCTGGCGGCTCAACGTAAGACGGAGCACACCGCAACGCTGGGTGCGCACCTGTAACGCTCCCGCGATTTTTGGCACACCTCGTGCCGTTACAACTCGTGCCGTTATCGCGGTCGGTGCAAAGATATGGGTCTGCGACGTGCCAGGGCGAAATGGAGAGCGAGGTTATCTACGCTCAACGAGCCACAGACGATGTGCCGGACGAGCGCGGTCATGGAGTGGTTCTTCCTTCGGCTGACCAGCGGAGGAAGCGACGCTCGGGTGTACGCCCATCCGGGGGTACCCAACCGAGTGTCGTGGCATCCATCAACATGCACTATACCAGCGTCCGAACCGACACATTGCTGGGACAGCTTCTTGTGCCGGGGATGGGAGAAGGTCGCTCTGCTGCATAGAGTGGGGATCCGTCTATGGTTGACCAGTAAAAACCTCGAACGGGCAAACGGCCTGGTTACCGAACTTCGATGACCGGGCTTCGATGGATGGGATGGAGCCATCCATTCCGCGGCGACGTGCCGCATTGCGTTTCCTTGTGCTTGTGAAGCGGATTCCGGCGCGCGAAGATGCCCCCCAATAACGGGGAGCACGTCGTTGCTGTCGCGCGGTCGGGTCGTGACAAAACAGGGGATCGCGAAATGCCGACGCAGAACGCTTGAGGCTGAGCCGTCGAGACTGACGGTGTCGCTAGTTTGGGTGATGCCACCATTCTCCGCGACTGTGGATCCAGGTCTCCTTGATGGTGCGCGTGTTACCGAACGGCTGCCCGATGACTTCGTAGCTGAGGGCGACATACACGGTGCACCGTTCATTCTCGCATTGCGTGTCCATGACCTCCGCATCCTTCCATCTGACGGACCCTCCGAAGCGATTCCGGAACTGTTCGTACGTCGTAGCGCTTCGAAAACTGGGAGACGTCATGAAGTAGGCACCTTCGAAGTCGCCATCGCGGAGGGCGCCCCAGCGCTCCTCCGCGCGTTCGCCGACTTCCTGTTCCGCCGGATCTGCCGTTGCATAGCTCGGGAGTATCCCCGCCATCAGTGCGGCCGCCCCGATGATTGCACCTCCAACGCCGCCACTGATCTGCCTTGCATAGCATTGAAAGCGGGTTACCATTCTGTTGTTCATCCGTCCCACAGCCATTTCTCCATTGGTTATCGTTGGTCGGGGGTCTATGAGACCTAGCCTGCCGGCGGTAGACAGAAATGGGCCGAACAGGTTCGCCCAGACCGTCCTAAAAGTGAGCCCCAGCAATGAAACAAATCCTTAGCTGCGCGGTCAAAGGGTGCCGTTGATCCTTCGGCGACAGCTCCGGGCTCGTGGAGGCAGCGATCCTCCGGGCGGGCAAACGAGTTCGCCCCGGGGTGTGTCGTTCCTTCACGGCATGAAACAATACGCTCCATGGGTCATCGTCCAGGGTATCGCTTAGTCGGCATCATTGACGCACGCCGCATCATTGCCACACGGAAGTTGACAAGGTTGCCACCTTTCCGCAAGGTCGCGATGCACTCAGCTCGGCGGTGCGGCCGTTCGTTTGCCCGAACCTAAGACCGAGCCACCTTTCCCCCAACTGGAGGTTAACCGCCAATGCTCCGACGAGCCGTACAAGCATCCATAATCTGCTGGCTTGCAGCGTCACCCATCTCCAGCGTCGCAGGTGTGGCCCCCGATGAGGTCCTCATCAGCCGTGATGGCGTGGAGGTCACGCGAGCGGACTTCGAACGTTACGTGGAAGTCACTGTCCCTGAAGAACGGAGGGCACAGGTCCTACGGCGACCCGGCTCCGTTCGCGAGATGATCGGGCAACTCTACACAATACGCGCGGCCGCGCAAGAAGCGGAGTCGACTCTCGATCCGAACGCGGCGGCCATCGAGTGGGAGGTCGACTACCAGCGTGACCGGACTCTGATGAGGGCGCTGATCCGAGAGAAGGCAGATCGGGCGGCGAAAGAGGCAGACTGGGAGGAGTTGGCCAACGAACATTACAACGCGAACCGGGAAGACTATCAGGTGGAAGAGCAGGTGCGCGTGTCTCACGTCCTGATCGGAGTGGATGATCGCGAAGAGAGCGAGGCAAAGAGCCTGGCAGAAAAGGTCAAGGATCGAGCAATTGCTGGCGAAGACTTCTCCGCCCTGGCGCTGGAATATTCGGATGATTCATCCGTAGAGCGGAATGAGGGGGCTCTAGGTCGCTTCGGTCGGGGTCGGATGGCACCTGAGTTTGAGGATGCGGCCTTTGCGATGACCAATCCGGGCGAAATCGCTGGGCCAGTTGAAACGCAATTCGGCTATCATATTATCAAATTTCATGAGCGGTACGAGGCAGGTTATAAACCGTTCGACACGGTTAAGGACTCAATTATCCGCGAGCTCAAACAACGTCAATCACGAGACATCCGGGAGTCTATCATTCGCCGCGCACGCGCCGGCGACGATATCGTTGTTAATGACGACGCTGTCGCCAACCTCGAGGAGGAGTTCCGCGCTGGCTTCCCGGAAACGGGGCGCGGTCAGCCGACACGCGCTGACCAAACGGCCGTCGACTGATTTGTAAACCTAGCGCGCACCTGGCGCCTGTCGTATGCGCGCTAAGCCATAACTCATTCACGCTGGGCGGAACCGAACCGGGTGGAACACAACTGTGCCTTCCGGTTCGTCTGTTCCAGCGGGCGTCAGTCTCAAGTGCGCGTGTCAGTTGAGTTCAGGAGGACTATCGGACTACATTGTGTTAGGGAATTGCCTTCATGGCGGGTTGCCCGTTAGTATCGAACGTCCCAGCATTTACCGATACCCGTGGCCTCCCTCTCCCCACCGTCTGTAACTTTTCGGTCCCGGAAGGGCGATTTGCAGCCCCGGACGGCACCTAGGCCTCCAATCATGATCCCGTTTAATCTACACACTGTGAACCGGTTCTTGCGACGGGAAATGTGTGGAGGCCCTTGGGGCGTTTTTATTCTTGCCATCATTGTTCAGGTCGTAGCGCTCGATTCAGGACTTGAGCTCTATGATGAGGGCATAATCCTTACGGGCTCCGAGCGCATCCTGCAGGGGGAGATTCCCTACCGTGACTTCTGGACCATGTACGCCCCCGGGATGTTCTATTTGGTGGCCGGCTTGTTCGAGCTTCTGGGAACATCGAATCTCGTTGTCCGTGCCATCGGTATTGTAGCAAAAGCGACCATCGTCACTATCTGCTTTTTGATGGTGCGCGATCAGGCTTCGCGTGGGCTCTCGCTCATTACAGCTGGTGCAATTCTGCTTTTTCTCATCAGCGTCCGTCATGATGCATTTCCTGTGTTCCCTTCGCTGGCCCTAGCGTTGGGAGCCATATACCTAACGGCACGGGCATTTCAGTCGGGAAGGTTCTTTCCATTGCTGCCGATCGCAGGTGGACTGACTGGATTGTCTGTACTCTTTCGTCACGACCTGGGTGCTTATACCTTTGGGGTGGTGACGCTTGGTGTCGCGGCTTACGTGTTTCTTTCGCCGGTCGCATCTCAGTCTTCTGGAGGGTATCGGGCGAGTATTCCCTTCAAGGCCTTGGCGGCGTATGCCATCGGGCTCAGCGCCGTTATTCTTCCGCCTTTTGTCCTTTTATTGGTATATGTCCCCATTTCAGATCTCTACTTTAGCCTGGTTCACGTTCCATCGTCGGTGTATCCAGACGTTCGCTCGTTGCCGTTTCCGGGTATTTCAGCGGTTGCAGATGGTTGGCCCAACCCGGCCACCCTGGCGCCGTTGGCGGTGTATCTTCCTTGGTTTGTCGCCGCTTGGATTGTTGTGCAGGAGGCTTACTCTCGCCGCTCTTCCCAGCCCGTTGGAATAACTGCTCGCGGGTTCGCATCATCATCACTGCTGATCGGTATGCTTGTGTTGGCATGCCTGTTGTTTTCAATTAAAGGCCTGGTTCGTGTATCGCCCTTGCATATGTCTCAAGCGATTGTGCCGGCCATGGTGTTGATTGCGATCGGTTTGGCCCGATTGCCCCGGGGGGCGAGCGGAGGCCGTGGGGTTGTAGGGCCTGTCGCAGCGGTGGCAGTTTTATTGGTTCTGCCGTCCATGTACAAGGGTGCGCAATTTGTGGCTGAAGGGGCTCACTGGTGGTTCGATGATCCAAAACAGCGTCTTGCCGATTGTTTCGATCCAGAGCTTCCTCGGTTGCATTGTGTGGAGGCGAACGAGGATTACGTGTCGGCTGCGCATTATGTCCGGGGTCAGTCGTCGGCAGCTGACGTTATTTATGTTGGGGTTGAGAACCACGAACGGATTTTTGTCGGTGCCGTCGCTTTTTATTTTATGGCAGAACGATCGAGTGTTACCAAGTGGCACGAGCTTCATCCTGGTGTCCAGACGGAGGCATCGATACAGTCAGAAATCGTCAGGGAGATGATGCAGGGGCAGCTGCCGCGGTTCGTGATTCTGGATCGACGGTGGGAGGCAATACGGGAGCCCAATCTTTCAGCTCAGGCGAGCGGCGTGCAAATTCTTGACGGATTCATTGAGGAGAGGTATGTGGACGCCGTTCGGTTCGGCAGTGTGCGGGTGATGGAGCCCACGGGGAGTCGCTGAGTGAGGACTTGGGTCGGGTTCGTGCGCAAGTTTTTTCCTGTGCCGTTGGGGGCGAGGGGCTGTGCTGGCCTGAATGGGCACTGGCGCGGCGGGCGCTGCTTTAGGTGGGGAGCGTTATGATGGGACGGGGTTCCGCTGGTGTCCTTCAGGTTTTGCATAGGGGAGGAGGGGGGTTGGAGAGCGCCGTGGCGCTCGGTGTCGAACAGACCCGGGACGAGTTTCGTCATGTGCTTCTTTACGCGGATCATGCAGGCTGGCGGGTCGTGGGGCCTGAAGGTGAAGTGTTTATCGTTCGTTGGCCAGGGTGGGCGGGGCTTCCCCGTATTCTGCGGTACTTCGGGCTGAGCCTGTGTCATGTTCATCATTGGCTTGGTGATCGCTCGCGTCTGCTTCGCCAGGTACGTCGGCTGGATATTCCGTACGGACTGACGATTCACGACCATTATCTAGTTTGCCCTCGAATCCATTTGGTACCCCCTGGTTCATCAAGTTGTGGAGCGCCAGAGGATGCGGGCATCTGTGATACATGTCTGCACGAGGAGCCCAGGGTTCCTGAGGATCCGTGGCGTTGGCGCGACGATCACTTTCGTTTGCTGCAAGGAGCTCAATTCATCCTGGCTCCCAGCGAATATGCGCAGTCCGTTGTCACCCGAAATTTTCCGGGGCTCGAGGTCAGTGTAATCCCCCATGAATACCGCCCGCCTGGAAAGTTTGTCTCCGGCGCGCTTAGCCGGCAGCTGGTATCGGTCGGAGTGGTGGGTGGAATGGGGCCCGAAAAAGGGGGAGCGTTTGTGGAAGAGCTTGCAGGCAGAGCGCGCGCGCGCGGGTTGCCCTTGCGGTTTGTGGTCCTGGGGGACACCCATCGCCATGGTGGGCCGCAGTCTCTGTATGGTGGCCATTTGTTTGTACATGGAGGCTATTGCGTTGACGAGCTGCCCGCCCTCCTGCAACACTATGAGATTGCGATTGCGGCGTTTCCGGCTGTTGGTCCGGAGACGTTTTCGTTGACATTATCCGAGGTCTGGGCGAGTGGGATCCCTGCGCTCGTTCCAGAACATGGGGCATTGGCCGAGCGAGTCGAGCGAACCGGGGGGGGGTGGGTGATCAGAGGCGCCAGCTCGTCGGCAGATGTCTGGATTGATACCATTTCCGAACGATTGCGGCTTAAGCTGGAAGTGCATGAAGCCAGCCGCCGCGCGTATGCGGCGTTGTCCAATGTCGATGCCGACGCCTCGGGGTTACGCTCAGTGTATCGGCAAGCTATTGATTTTCAGTCGGTTTAGTGTGGCTTAGAGGTTGAAACCCAATGACCGGCCACGCAGACCCCTTCTGTGTGCCACGAAACCCGCCGTTATCACGCGGGAGACCCACGACCAGGCCAGGTGAAATGAGTGCTCAAGATAATGCCCCATCGATCAGTGAACTTTCGACACGATTTATTGAACTGGCCAACCAGATCAAGGATGAAGGGGTCGACGTCAAACGTGTCTCGTCTGCGCTGATGCAGGCCTCGGCGATCTATGCCACCTATGCGGCGGCCGGCAATCAGGGCTATCTTCAGGAAAGCGGCGTGAAGAGAGTGGCTGACGTGTACCTGAACGGCCTGCGCGAGATTCAGAAAGTGAAGAAGGCGTCCGCGGAACAGGAGGGTCTGAAGGCGCGCGAGTCAACGGCGCCGACGCCGGTCGACGGCGGTGGTGAGTCGGGCGACCGCTGAGTCCGGACGTGGGCGGGTAGGCGCGCCTCGGGCGTACGGGCTCTTTGGGGCCTCGGTCCGGGGCGTTTCGCGCCCAATCCGTTGATCCACGGGTTTCCGAAACACCATGTCCCTCCCTCTCCGTCCTTTTGTCAGTGAGGTCGATGTCATCGTCCCGGTCTTCCGTGGCCTGGAGGCAACGCGTGCCTGTGTCGAAAGCGTACTGGCGGCCACGCCCGGCACGCCCTTTCGCCTGGTGGTAGTGAACGACGCCACGCCCGAGCCGGCGCTGGCCGACTGGCTTGCCCAGCTGGAGGCGCGGGAGGACCCGCGCGTACGGTTACTGCACAACAAGTACAACCTCGGGTTCGTGCGCTCGGTTAACCGGGGGATGACCCTGCACCCCGACCGTGACGTGGTCCTGCTCAACAGCGACACCCGCGTGTCCGGCCGCTGGCTGGACCGGTTAAGGGCCTGTGCATGGCGTGACCCCGATACCGGCACGGCCACGCCGCTCACCAACAACGGCACGCTGGCGAGTTATCCCGTCTTTATGCGGGACAACCCCGGTGTCCGCCCCGAGGCGGGCGCGACGCTGGATGCGCTGGCCGCCGAGGTCAATGCGGGGCTGGACGTGCCGGTTCCCACGGCCGTGGGCTTCTGCATGTACATTCGCCGTGCCTGCCTGGAGCAGGTCGGGTATTTCGATGCGGCGGCCTTCGGACGTGGCTACGGGGAGGAAAACGAGTTCTGTATGCGTGCAACGGATCTCGGCTGGGAACATCGGCTGTGTGGCGATGTGTTCGTGCACCATCAGGGCGGGGTGTCGTTCGGCGCCGAAGCCCCCGATCTGAAGACAGCCGCCACCGAAGCCCTGCAGGCGCGCTATCCGGATTATCCGGATCGGGTTGCGGCATTCGTTGCCCGGGACCCGGGCTGCATACTCCGGCGTCGCCTGGACCTCGCGCGCCTGCAGGACTCGCCGCTGCCGCGTGTCCTGTTCATTTCGCATCGCCAGGGCGGCGGGGTTGCCAGGCATTGCGAGGAACTGGCGCGCCTGCTGCAGGAGGATCAGGAAACCCTGGTGCTGGAGCCCGCGGACCGGGACTGGGTGGTACTGAAATGGCTGCGCGACGGCGAGGAGTTCCAGCTCCATTTCCGCCTGCCGGAGGAATATCCGGCGCTGCATGAACTTCTGCGCGACCTGGCCATTGGCCGGGTCCATGTGCACCATGTGATGGAGCACCCGCAGGGGGTGCTGCGCCTGGCCGAGGATCTGGGGGTCCCGCTGGATTTCACCATTCATGACTATTACAGCATCTGTCCGCAGTACAACCTGACGGACGAGAAGGGCGAGTACTGCGGCGAGCCGGACGAAACGGGTTGTGCGCGCTGTCTGGCGGTGCGGCCCGCGCCCTGGGGGCTCGACATCGTGGCCTGGCGGAATTTGTTCGTGCGCCTGCTGAACAAGGCGGAACGCGTCATCGCACCGTCGGAGGATGTCCATGAGCGCCTGCTGCGTTATGTGCCCGACGCAGATATTCGCGTCCTGCCCCATTTCGACGTCATGCCGGAGCCGGGGCCCGATATGGACGCCCTGCCGCACCAGCGGGAGCGACGCGACACGGACACGGTTCGCGTGTTGATCCTGGGGGTGGTCAATCCCGCCAAGGGAGTGCACCTGCTGGAACGTTGTGCCTGGGATGCCCGCAAGCGCGGTCTCGGGCTGCACTTCACCGTGATCGGCTACAGCGAGACCGCGATCGCGGGCCTGGATCAGCTCCCGCTGGAGATCACCGGCGAATACCGGCCGCATGAACTTCCGCAACGGATCGCCGATGTCGGGGGCGACGTGGTGTTCTTGCCCACGCGGGCGCCGGAAACCTACTCCTTTACCCTCAGCGAAGCGCTGGCCACCGGGTTGCCGGTGGTCGGTCCGCGACGGGGCGCGCTTCCCGAGCGCACCCGGGGGCTGTCCCGCGTTCGCCTGCTGGATCCCGACGCGGATGCGGCGAGCTGGAATGACGAACTGCTCGCGATGGGGCGTGGAACGCTGACATGACCCCCGACGAATATCGCAAGGCCCTTCTCGGCGCGGACACCGCTCACCCCGACGGTGCACCCCGTTCCCACTCGGGCGTGCATCGCGTGGCTCACGTGACCCGCGAGCGATGCGCGGGGCCGTCTTCCGGTGCCGAGCCGCTGACGGTGGCACGTGCGCGCGCCCTGCGCGAGGCCCTGGTGCGCGCCCTTCCGGAGGACGTGCAGGCAATGGACCTGGCGGAGATCGAGGCATGGATCGCACAGCGCCGGGATCTGGAAGAGCGCCTGGAGCGGACGCAAGTTGATCTGGAGTCAACGCACACGGCACTGGAAGAGCACCGGACTGTGCTCCAGCAAACCCGTACATCACCCAGCATGCGTGTCGGGAGGCGGGTGCTGGCGCCGGCGCGACTGGTGCTGCGCGCCTTGAGGCTGGTCCGTTCGTTGCCACGCAGCCTGCGTGTCCACGGCCTGCGCGGTCTGCCGGGGCGTCTGGGCACCAATGGAGGAGACGGCCCGGCGTATGCAGACTGGGCGCGACGTCATGCGACGCTTTCCGCCTCGGGCCGTAGCACGCTGGAGCGTCAGTTACAGGGATTGCCGTCGCAGCCGCTGATCTCGGTCGTGACGCCGGTCTACAACTCCGACCCGCGTTTCCTGCGTGAAGCCGTGGATTCGCTCCGTGAGCAGGTCTATCCGCATTGGGAGCTGCTGCTGGTCGACGACGCCTCGGATGCTCCCGGAACCCGCCAGCTGCTGGCCGATCTCGAGGGGATCGATGTCCGTGTGCGGGTGTTGTACCGCGACGAGAACGGCCATATCTCGGCTGCCTCCAACACCGGGCTGGCTCACGCGCGGGGCGAGTGGGTGGGTTTCCTGGACCATGACGATCGCCTGGCACCCGATGCGCTGTTCCGCGTGGCGGAGGTCATCGGAGACGACCCCCGGGCAGGCCTGATCTACTCCGACGAGGACAAGATCCGCGAGAACGGGGAGCGTTACGAACCGCATTTCAAGCCGGACTGGAACCCCGATCTGCTGCGTTCGCAGAACTATATCAACCACTTCTCGGTATATCGCAGGGACCTGGTGGACGCGGCTGGCGGTCTGCGCGAGGGCTTCGAGGGGGCCCAGGACTACGATCTTGTCCTGCGCGTGACCGAGCGCCTGGAACCGCGGGCCATTCGGCACATTCCC
Organism: Thioalkalivibrio sp. ALE11; assembly: GCF_000381205.1. Taxonomy (NCBI): domain Bacteria; kingdom Pseudomonadati; phylum Pseudomonadota; class Gammaproteobacteria; order Chromatiales; family Ectothiorhodospiraceae; genus Thioalkalivibrio; species Thioalkalivibrio sp. ALE11. Next base: position 71,029 of record NZ_KB906172.1, read on the forward strand.
CGCGTCCTTTATCACTGGCGCGCCGTGACAACGAGCACCGCCCATGCCGGAGAGACCAAGCCCTATGCGGTCGAAGCGGCACGCAGGGCCTTGCAGGAGCACCTGGAGCGTAGCGGCCGGCCGGATGCCGTGGTGCTCCCGGCGCCCGGGTTCGAAGGCATGTGGTGGCGCGTACGTTATGGCCTGCCCGATCCCGCGCCACGGGTTTCGGTCCTGATCCCCACTCGCAATGGCCTGCATCTCCTCATGGATTCCGTGGCCAGTGTGCTGGACGAGGCGGACTATCCCGACGTCGAATTGATCGTGATCGACAATGCAAGCGACGACCCCGCGACCCTGCGCTATCTGGACTTTCTGCGCCAGGATGACCGCGTCAAGGTGGTGCGCGACGAGCGCCCGTTCAATTTCTCACAGCTGAACAACGACGCCGTGCCCTTCGCGACGGGATCGGTTCTGGTGTTCCTGAACAACGACGTGAAGGCGCAGGATCGTGACTGGTTGCGGGAGCTGGTCAGCCACGCCCTGCGCCCGGAGGTCGGAGTGGTAGGAGCACGACTGCTGTTTCCCGACGACACCATCCAGCATGCCGGCTGCATCCTGGGGGTCGGAGGGGTGGCGGCCCATGCCTACCTGCAGTTGCCGGATGACAGCCCCGGTTACCTGGGCCGTGCCGGCCTGATCCAGAACTACTCGGCCGTGACTGCGGCCTGCGTGGCCATGCGCCGGGCCGTGTTCGACGAGGTGGGCGGATTCGACGCTGAGCATCTCAAGGTGGCCTTCAACGACATTGATCTGTGTCTCAAGGTGTTGCAGTCGGGCTACTGGAATGTGTGGACGCCCTACGCGAGGCTGTATCATTTCGAGTCGATATCCCGGGGCTACGAGGACACCCCGGAGAAACAGGAACGATTCCGCGGGGAGATTGCATACATGCGGCGGCAATGGGGTGACCTGCTGGATGCGGATCCGGCCTACAACCCGAACCTGTCTCTGGAGGATGCCCAGTTTCGTCTGGCGCGCGCGCCGCGAATCCCCGACAAGCCCCACTCCGCATGAAGTTCGAGCCGGTTACGTACAGGGTGCTGGGGCGGGAGGCCGCACCGAATGCAGCCCAGCCGGGCACGGCCTCCACGGAGGTCGCTGTCCCGGGCAGGGTCATGGCCGTTGTGGTGAGCTACCATCCCTGCCTGGCGCGGTTGCGGCGGCTGATCGAGGCCCTGGTGCCACAGGTCTTTGGTATCCACATCATCGATAACGGTTCGCATGACACCGATATCGAAGGTCTGCTGGCGGAATTCCCCGATGCGCAGATCGAGCTCCTCCGCCTGGGCGATAACCTGGGCCTGGGCAGTGCCCAGAATGCCGGCATCGAGTCCGTACGCGCCTGCAGTCCAGAATATATCCTGCTGATGGACCAGGACAGCGAGCCCGAAAGCGCGATGGTGGCGAAGCTGCGGGAGGCCCTCGAAGCCCGGCCGGAAGCGGCAGCGGCAGGCCCCGCGTATCAGGCGCATGCTTTGGGCTTGGGGAGGCAGTCGGTTTTTATGTATGTGAGCCGGCTTCGCATGCGCCGGCGGCAGTGCACCTCCTGCGAGGATGTTGTCGAAGCCGATCATCTGATCGCCTCGGGCTCGCTGATCCCGGTGCGGGCGCTGGACCGGGTTGGCGGCCTGCGCGACGACCTGTTTATCGACTATGTCGACATCGAGTGGGGACAGCGTGCACGCGCCCATGGCATGCGGGTCTATGGGGTCTGTGCCGCGGGCATGGGCCATCGACTAGGGGATGCGACATTGTCCATCTTTGGACGTTCCATCCCGCAGTACTCTTCTCAGCGGATCTATTATCAGGTGCGCAATTCCATCCTGCTGCTGCGGGAGCCGTTCGTGCCGCTGAACTGGAAATTTGCGAACCTGCGCCAGGTTGCGCTTCGCTGTCTGGCACATCTGTTGTGGGTCCGTCCTGGGCGCCCCTATGCGAAAATGCTCACGCTGGCTATCTGCCACGGCCTGCGCGGGCGCGCGGGGCCCCTGGAGGATTCGGTGACACCACCGGTCGAAACAAAGGAAAGGGTATGACGACAAAAGGTTCTCAGGGCTTCGCGGGGTTTTCGAGATGGCTTTGCGGGGCGTGGGTGCCTCTGGTTTTGGCCGGCCTGCTTCAGGGGTGTGGTTCCGGAGATGATTCGATCGAGGAGGAGGCCCAGGCCTATGATCCCGGTCTGATCCAGGAACCGGACTTTGCGGCCGGTGGCGAGATTCTGGTTCGCCCCTGGACGTTTTCGCAGCATGCGGGGGAAACGTCCTACGACTACGAAAGTGATGGCGAGATCCTGTGGATCCGGCGGGTGGGGGTGGAGCCCTGGGGTCGTCTCAGCCAGCAAATCCCGACCTACGAGATTGAAGGGGTGGACGCGCTGATGTTCTCACTGGAGCTTCGCGGAGCGCTCACCGACGAGTGGGGGGATGCCTTCGAGCCTACTGGGCCGGGCATCAGCATCTGGGGGTATGAAGGCTCTGCCCGGAAAAGCCTGCTGGGGCCTTCCCTGCTGGCCAGGGAGCGGATCGAGCTGGAACCTGGCGATGTGACATCACAGTGGGAGCGCCACGAAGTCTGCGTGGAGTTGCCTGCGCAGGTTACACGGCTGGAGGTCGCGGTCGTCATGAGCTTGGGTGGCGAGCTGGGTGTGCGGCGCCCGAGCCTGCTGCCCGTTGCGGCCGATGCATGCACCCCGGACGAGCCGGCCGCTGTGTCGGATGACAACGGTTAGTGCCTATCACCGGAGCGGCCTTGAAATATCACCTCGATCGGCTCGATGCGGATCATATCTAGGGGTGGTGCTTCGATCCGCTCGAGCCTGAGCGGGTGGTCGCCGCCAGCCTGCTGGCCGGGGGGGCAGGAGGTGCACTCGGTCGAGGCGAACATCGCGCGACCGGATGTCGGCGAGTTTTTTGGAACCCACGGCCAGCATGGCTTTCGTCTGCCACACGGCGGAGGGCTGTATGACCGTGCGGCGGAGCAAGTCCTGCGCCTCCAAGTGGAAGAGTCGGCACCTCTTGGTCTTCCGGCCTGGCCTTGATGGTGTCTATTGCATGGGAGGATAAACCTTGACGAAAAGTCACAACCCGGCCGTATTCGTGGTCCATATTCCCAAGACAGCTGGTACCAGTCTGCGCAAGGCGGCGGAACGGTATCTGTCCTCGGGCAGGGTCGAGTACGACTACGGGAGCGAATCGGACGACACAACGCCGCGCGTGTTGCGCCATGTCTACGAGGATGGTGACCACTTTGCCTTGATGGAGGACATGGAAGCTGCGGGGGCCGAATTGCTGGTCGGGCACGTCCCTCTCGCGAAGTACCTGCCCCTGTTCGGGGTCTCCCGGTGTCTTTCGATGGTGCGGGACCCTGCGGGCCGTCTCGTCTCGGAATTCAATCACCTGACCCGCTCCAAGGGGCTGGATACGCCGTTCGAGGATTTCCTGCGTCGGCCCAACCAGCTCAACCGGCAAACCCGCCTGCTGGCTGCCGTGCCCCCCGAGGCCATGGGTTTTGTGGGGCTGACCGAGCGCTATGCCGACTCGGTCCGAGTTCTGAATAAGACCTTTGGTTGGAAGCTACGGTGCCTGGACCTGAACCGGGCGCCATCGGACCGTCTGCGAGAGGAGGATCTCGGGCCGGAGGTGATGGCCGAGATACGCGAACGGCACGCCCGGGATGTCCGCCTGCACGAGCGGGTCCAGAGGCTGCTTCGGGACCGTGTGGAATTGATGGATGCCGGGCACGCGTTCGTCCACGGACTGGTCGAATCGGCGAATCAGAAGTCGGTCCGAGGCTGGGCCTGGTACGAACCCCGCCATCAGGATACAGCCGTGGAACTGGAACTGCTGCAAGGCGGAGACGTCGTTGCGACCACTGCCGCGGTGCAACCCCGCCCCGATCTTGCGTCATGGTTTCTGCCGCGTCGTGGCTATGTTGGCTTCGAGTTCGCCGCGACAGGAACCACTGACCTGCAGGTGCGGGTTCGTGGCACGGGGCAGGTCCTGGCCTTCGGTGCCGGGGATGACGGTGTCCCGCCACGGGAGGTCTCGGGGCGAATCGAGCATGCCGATCCCGGAGCGGGGGCGGAACCCGAGTTTCTTGGCTGGGTGGACCGTGCCGACCGATTTAGTGTGGTTGGATGGGCGGTCGCGCCGCGCAACCCCGCGCAAACGGTCAATGTCCGGTTGTTGCTGGATGGACAGCTGGTCGGACGTGCTCGCTGTGATGAATTCCGGCCGGATGTACTCGAGGCCGGCAAGCATCCGACTGGGGCCTGCGGCTTCACCTTCGAATGGCCCCGCAGTGCCGTGCGCCAACAGCTTCGAGAAGTCGAGGTTCGCATCGAGGCAGACGAAATGTACCGGTTTGCCACCGAGGTGAGGGTCTGACCGTAATCCGAGTCTGGTGAACCGTCTTCAGGTGTCGGGTGTTGAAGGAAGTTGTCGAACTTGAGAACCATGTGAGTGGTCCGTGAGCCGTGATCACGGCTGCCTTGGTGATGCCAAAGTTAAATGCACTTGATGAAGAATGGATAGATGACGAAGACCCTCTACCTGCACGTCGGTTTCGGGAAGACTGGATCATCGGCTCTGCAAAACTGGCTTGGTGAGATCTCGCCGTCACTGATGAAGTCTGGTATTAAATATCCGGGTTCCCATCTTCGGGAGGATGGGGGTGGTTCGGGAATCAGTGCTGATTGGGCATATACCATTTCCTCTGGTAACGCCGCCCCCTTGAAAAGGGCTCTGCTGAAGAGAGACGCTGCCCCATTCCTGAATGCGCAGTTTTCGTCTAGCCAAGGCGCGGTTCTCTTTTCCTCAGAGGGGCTTCAGGGTCTTTCGCCATCGACGCTTGAGTACCTCAAAGACGTTAGTCGTGACCTGTCGATTGATGTGGTTATTATTGCTTATATCCGCAACATCTACGAGGCTGCTTATTCTGACTATCAGCAACGTGTCAAGGGGCGCTTCCTAGACAAGAGCTTTAGGGCGTTTTGTCTGGAGCGTCATGGTAATCCTCAGGTCAGCGCGCTCAGGAAGTTTGAGGGAGTATTCGACGATATACGTTTGATCCATTACGACACTGAGGCGACAGCGGGTATCGATCTTGCACTACTTCGGGCGTTGGGTGTTCAAGCACCGATCCCCAGGATGCGGGAGCACCGAGTAAACAGATCCTTGACCGTTCTCGAGTCTGAGTTGATGCGCTTTTTCAATAAACAGTACTTGTTGGTGCATCCTGGCGCTAAGGGGGGTGCTGGTGGGCCGGGGCGGGTGCTCTCCGATACCTTGATTAAGAGTAATCCAGAAGCGTCTCCGGAGTTGTTGTTAGACGAGGTGGTGCTGGAACACCTTCGGCATTTGCACGGCGCGGAAGTCGAGAGGGTCAACAGGAAATATTTTAAAGAGGAACGGCTGAAGGTTCTTGGGGCGACGACCCGGAAGACCCTGGAAAGTCCCCCCGAGTTGCCGGAAGCCGTGCGAAATTTTGTTACGGCACTTGTACAGCAGTCCGGGCGCTTGTTTCCGGCAACGGACTCCACTGATTCGGAGCCATTGTGGAGGCGGGTGAAGTCATGGCTGTTCCGCGAGAGAAAAACCCGGAGGTCGGATAGGGCCTCCGTGGATGGTGGCGAAGTTGGCTCGGGAATGTCAGGACGGATTGACAGCCCAGACAGAGGGAGTGCTGGTCAGGCGGACATCTTAGGCTGGGTGGACCGTGTTGACCGTTTCGGGGTGGTTGGATGGGCGGCCGCGCCGCGCAACCCCGGACAAACGGTGGAGGTTTTGGTGGTGCTGGATGGTCTGGTTGTTGGTCGTTCGCGGTGTGAAGCGTTTCGTCCCGATGTGCTGGAGGCCGGCAAGCACCCGACGGGACTATGCGGGTTCGCTTTTGATTGGCCCCGGAATACCGTACGCCAGGGGCTGCGACAGATCGAGGTCCGAATCGATGGCGCGGAGGCGTACCGTTTTTCTACCGAGATTCGATTTTGACAGGCAGGTACAACAAATGCTGCGTCTGGCCCGGACAATCAAGACGTTGACCGCCCCTTTGTATCCATGTCGCGCGAAAGACATCAAGATAGTTATCAGGTAGCGGGTTCCCGCTGTCGACGAAAAGCGAGAGCATTGACACGACCGATTGCTGTTTCCGCGAGTTTTACGGGCGCTTCCCGCTGATGTGCGTGCGCAGCCAAGTCTGAAGACGATGTCGTAAAGGTAATCGCGCGTTATCCGGTTGCCCCAGCGGATTGTGGAGGCCGGTGTACAGCAAGGCCTTTTCGCCGGGTGTGCCGGAGCTGGCGCTGACCTCGACCTGGATGTAGCCTGCGCGGGGCGACGGGGCGTGGAACTCCCAGCCCGAACCGGCCAGCCGGGGGTCGTGGAATGCGGCGGCGACGTCCTCCCGCGTCAGGCCGGTGGGACAGCGGTGGACGTCCCCGTTGATGCGGATATTCACGTGCTCCGGGGGGCCGTCGTCCAGCGATGCGGCCCAGCCGCGCAGGTAGATGCCGTCGGCGTCCACGCGCCGTTCGTCCGTCCAGCCCCAGGGGCCGCGCCGGAATCCGTCCAGTTCCGCCAGGTCGCGTGCCGCGGTGCCCGGGACTACGTAGACGTCCTGTTCGTGCGCCAGCGCCCTGGGCAGGCGAGTCCAGGGGCGGTCGGCACCGACGGCGGTTGCCAGCACGTCGGCAACGAAGGGTTCGCTCACATAGGTGGTGCCATAGGTTCCCTCCGGCAGGCTGTCGATCTCACTGTCGGGCCCGAACAGGATCCCGCTGTCCGGAAGGCGGAGCCCTTCCGGCAGCAGACTTTCGTCATGAACACTGAAGCACAGGATGCCCCGGGGGCTCAGGAGTTCGCCGAGGCGCCGAACCCAGCGCTTGAACAGGTCCTCGGGCAGGTGGGAGAAGAGCGAGGCGACCCAGATGACGTCGAAGCGCCGGCCGGGCTCGAATTGTTCCGGTTCGGTGCTGGACCGAAGCCCCTGCACGCCGAATTCGCGCGTTACGAAGTCCACCGCATCGGCCTGGATCTCCGAGGCATGCAGCCGCTCGGGCGGTGTGATCAGGCTCTGGAAACGCAGCATCCGCCCGTACCCGCAGGCGAAATCGAGGATATCCAGGTCGGATCCGGTGGAGCCGAACACCCGGTTGATGATCTGTTGTTCAACGAAAAACTGCTGGAAGGCGACGTTGTAATACTGGCTGAGCGCGACCTGCGCGTCGCCGTGATGGCGCAGGGAATGCAGCAGCATCTGATCGTCGGGATGGATACGCGTGTTGATGTCTTCGCTGCGCACCTCGGCGGGCAGCAGCGGACAGTGTCGCCGGAGGACATCGCGAAACCAGGCCTGCTCGCCGATCTGTTCGGCCTGTTCACGAAGTGGCTGTTGTTCGGCGTACATTGCGTGCTCCGGATGCGAAAGCGGTTATTCTAACCGGTTGACGCCCGGGCGGGGTCCGCTCAGGCTTGCCCGGCTTTATATACCCCTGCGACAAGGAGCCAGCTTCCCATGGATCAGTTGAACGGGACCACAGGCCATACTTCTGGATCCGGCGAACTCTGGATTGCGCCGAAATTCCAGATCTTTCCGCTTTCGCCGCGGAAGTATCTGGTGCGGGAGCCCGTGACGGGGGTGGAAGTCGCGCTGGAACTCGCTTCGCTCCAGGCACTGCAAATGTGCTCGTCATTCCGTTCCGTCGAAGACCACGCCCGCCGGATATCCTCGGCCCTTGGCGGGCAGTACACCGAGGAACAGGTGACTGGCCTGCTGAACCGTTTTTCCGGGGCCGGGCTGCTGTGGTCGGCGAGTGGCATGGCGCGGGAACTGGTCCGGGAACCCGATCAGCGGGGCGGCTCCGGAGAGGATGCGCTGGAAGATGCCGCGATTCGAACCTGTGGGCGCCCCGATAGTCTGGAGCGCCTGCTGCGTTCGGCGGCGCTCCGGGATCGGGAGCATGGGGTCCGGAGACGCTACTGGGTTGTCGACGACTCGCGCGATCCGGAACAGCAGGAGGCCACGCGCACAGTCGTCGGGCGCGCCAAAGAAGAAATGGATGTCGTTTACTGGGGAGTGTCCGAGCAACGTGCCCTGATGGAGAGCCTGGCCCGACGCGTCCCCGACCATGCGGATACGATCCACTGGCTCCTGTCCCCCGATCAGACCCATGAGGATGTGCCGGGCGGAACGCCGGGGCGCGGGCTCAATCATGTCGTCCTGCTGTCCGCCGGCCGTCGTGTCGCGTTGCTGGACGATGATGCCGTGCTGGAACCACAACTTGCGGGCGCTCCCGAAACCGGTGTGCGGATCACCGGCCAGCCACCGGCTGCGCGATCACTCGCGGTATCGCAGCCGCGGGGGGCAGAGCTTTCGCCATCGCCCGTGCCTCTGGATGCCGTCAGTGCCCATGGGCAGATGCTGGGCAAACCCCTTGCCGTGCTGCTTCGTGAGCAGACGCGGGGGCGGAACGCATTGACCCGCGAGGCGGTGGCGGATCTGACGACCGATGACGTGGCCGGCCTCCAGCCCGACAGCCGGGTTGTCCTGTCCACCAATGCCGTGGTCGGGGACCCCGGCTCGGCGGACCCGTCCTGGGCCTACATGCTGGGCGACGAAGGGCTGTACCAGCAGATGGCTGCATCCCCGGAGGCGCTGGAAACCGTGACCACACAGCGTGACTTCTGGCGGGGCGATCGTCGCCTGACCATCCCGACGTCGCGCAGCCTCATGTTCACCACGTGCACCGGTCTGGACAACCGCGAGATGCTGCCGCCGGTTGCCCCGGCGCGCCGGAACGAGGATCGGTTGTTCGGGGCCATGGTGCAGTATCTTTTCCCGGATGCCCTGACCGCAGCATTCCCGTGGGCCTTGCCGCATCGGCCGCAACCGGCGCGGGAATGGGATCGCGCATCCCTGGACCGTTTTTCACGCGTGGGCGTCAATGGCCTGCTGGCGTCCCTGGCCGATCAGACTCGGGGTATGGTCCCGGGGACCACCGGGGTATCGGCCCGAATCGGGGTCCTGGCGGAGCGCCTGCGCGGACTGGCCGAAGCCGACCGCTACAGCCTGCGCGACTGGCTGGCACAGGAGCAGCTGCGCAAGCGGGCCAATGTCGTACGGGTGCTGAACGAGGAACTGACGGCGCACCCGGATGCCCCCGAACACTGGGTGCAGGATGTACAGCGACTGATCAAGGCCAACTCCGGGCCCGTTGGCGACCCCGCATTCCTTGCAGGGACCGTTCTGGGCGTCAGCGAACCGTCCCCGGAGTACGACGAGCAGGCCCTGCGGGAACTGGTGGGCCACTATGCGGTGGCCCTTACGATCTGGCCGGAGCTGCGTGAGCACGCCGTCGGGGCCGTCGCCGAATGCCTCTCGAGCGCCTCCGGCTGAGCCGGCGCCACACTCGCAGACCCCGAAGGCTTTCTCCGCCGTGTCCAGCCTCCTTTTTTATGCCGCTGCCGCCGCTGTTCTGTCGGCCCTGTTGATTCCGTTGTTGATACGGCCGGCGCATTGGGCAGGGCTGGTGGATCGTCCCGGCGGGCGCAAGGATCATGTTGGGGAGATCCCGCTGGTTGGAGGGCTCGGGGTCCTGCTGGCGTTCGCAGTGATCTGGGTGCTGGCCGGGGCGCCCCAGGGCTGGCCCATGCTGGCGGCCATGGCGGGAATGGTCTTGCTCGGCTCGCTGGATGATTTTCACGTCCTCTCCAGCGGCGTGCGCCTGCTGGTGCAGCTGGTCGTTGCTGCTTTCGCTGTCATGGTCGGCGGGGTTGTGCTGCCGCATATCGGCGGCGTCACCGGCGCGGTCGCACTGGGCCTTGGCTGGGCGGCTATCCCGTTCACCATCCTGTGCCTGGTCGGGCTGGTGAACGCGATCAACATGTCCGATGGCCTGGACGGGCTGGCCGGCGGCATGCTGGTCGCCATGCTCGGCTGGTTGCTGGTGGTTGGCCATCTGGCCGGACTGGAGCATGCGCTGCTCGCGCCCGCCATCCTTCTGGGAGCGGTCGTTGGTTTTCTGATCTGGAATTTCCCGCGTCTGGGCGGGCGGCAGGCCTACGTCTTCATGGGGGACGGTGGCAGCATGGCCCTGGCGCTGGTCCTCGGCTGGTTCGCCGTTGATCTTGCATTCGGCCATGGTGAACACGTACCGCCCATGGTATTCGCCTGGATTCTGGCCCTGCCCGTGATCGAGACCGCGACGCTGATGATCCGGCGTCTGCTGCGGGGGCGAAACCCGCTGGAGTCCGATCGCGAGCATCTTCATCATTATCTGCTCTGGTTCGGACTCTCGCGACGCGGGGCCACCCTGTTTCTGTTTGCGTTTACGCTCCTGCTGGGCGGTGTCGGGGTGGCTGCCTGGCAGCTCGGGGTCCCCGACACCGTCATGTTCTGGAGCTTCGTGGCCCTCGGGTTCGCTCACCTGTTCATCATGGAGTCCATCTTTCCCCGACTCGGGCCACGTTGATCCGATGCGGCTGGCTACAGACCGAAATCCAGATCCGGAATGTCCGGGATGTCCGGCAGGTCGCCGTCGCCCAGTGACTGATTCACCGTGACTTCGTTGCTTGCCCGGGTTGCCCATGGCTCGGCGGCGAGTACCCGGTAGGTGTACTGACCGGGAGAGGAGATAACATTCAGAGTGACCGCCTCATCGACGAACGACGTCACGCCCTGCGGCACCACGCCCACCACGTTGTAATCCGTCGACACGGTCAGGCTGTCGAACTTGCGTTCGATAATGAACCAGCGCTCGCTGGCAGGCCCCGCACCCTCGGTCCAGGACAGTTCCACCGCCCCGTCATCGGTCGTGGCCGTCAGTCCCACGGGTGGATCCAGTGCGATGAAGGGCAGTGGTTCGAATTCGGTGATGCGTGACATCACGAAGCGCTGCGATTCCGTACTCCAGGCAAACTCGATATCGAACGCCTGGTCGTCGCCGGGGTTGCTCTTCCGGACACCATCCACGATGAAGGCCGGTAACGAGATGCGCTCGCCATCGGCCACGAACTCTTCACCGAGGCTCTGACTGGTGAAGGTGGCGCTCTCCTCGCTGTAGTTCCCCTCGTTGTCGTAGGCGCGAACCGTGAAAGTGTTCTCGCCGTCGGGCAGCAGATTGAAGTTGTAGGCAGAAGCGAAGCCGGGGCGGGCCACGGGTGAGCAATCAGGGTAGCCCGAGATCAGATCGATCGCCGCGCAGACTCCCTCACGCGATCCCCCGTACGCCAGTAGCTGGTTTGGATCCGCCTGATCGGGCGACTCGTTGATGTAGAGTTCGACACGGTCGATGCCCGAGGGCGCGACGGCCCAGCCCCGCACGATCCCGATTCCCGTGGTGAATTCACCGTGCACCGGTTGTTCCAGTTCCACCATGACGTCGTTGCTGGCGGCGACGCCCGGTGCCCCGAAGGCCAGCAGCCCGGCTGCGGCGAGGGCCATGGTGCCCCCGCGAAAGTCGTGTTTGTGCATCTTTCCCTCTCCTCCATAATTCGTTCACATCCGCGTATTGACAGGGCCCTGGTCATGCGTTCCGTAATTCCCTGCCCCTTTGAAGGGTAGCAAAGGCCCGAAAAATCACCAGCGTTTCCATTGAGAGCGGTGGAGCGCGTACACTTCGCTACCTTTCGGGCAACGCCGGATCGCTGGCCCGACAAGGAGGGGACGTGGCACCGGAGAGCTTGTGGACCAATGGCGGGGGCAGGGCGGTTCGCCGCGTGCTGCTGCACGTGGCCGTCGCCGGGGGCTTGTCTCTGGCCGCGCTGTTGCTGGGTTTCTGGGGCTGGATGGCGGCCGCTGACCGCACCCTCGACATCCCCGGTGCCTCGCTGGTCATTCCCGGCGCCGACCTGCGCGTGGCCGAAGGGCGGGCCGAGACCGAGGGCGAGGTCCTGCGACTGGAGAGCGCCGGAGCGCAGGGGCGCGCACTGCTGGTGACGGGCATCCCGGAACACGCTCCGGATCTGGCGCGGCTGGACGAACTGCGGCTCCGGATTACTGGTGCCGACGTCCCGGGGGAGCTCGTCTTCATGTGGCTGGGTGAGGGCGACCCGCCCGCCGAACATGCCGAACGGGTCGCACCCGGTTCCGCCATTGACCTCACCGCGTTCGATGCATGGGATGCCCGCCCATCGATGATTGGACTGATGCTGCAGGGCGACAGGCTGCAGGGGCTGGAAATCGAGCGTGTTGAATTCCGCGGCGATGAACCCGGAACCCTCTCCGCATTGCGCGCGACCCTCGCCGCGTGGTTCCAGCCAGTACCGTTTTCCAACGTCACACCCAACGTTGTACAGGCGGGTGCCGGGGATGCCCCGTTCCCGCCCACAATGGTGGTGATCGCCTGGCTCGGGTTGGCGGTGATCCTGTTCATCGGCCTCGACGGGGGCAGGGCGCGCCGGCTGGAACGCTCCCGCCTGGCAGGGGGGATTGCGCTCCTCGTCGTGGTGGCCTGGTTTGCCCTCGACCTGCGCTGGCAGGCAGACGTGGTGCACGAACACCGCAACACCTTCGATGCCTATTCCGGGGTGCCGGCCGAAGAACGTATCCCGGCGGATTTCGGGGGGCAGGAGCTGGGCGCTACGGTGGATGCCGCACGTGAACGGCTGGCACCCGACGCCCGTGTCTTCATCCTTTCCGCCAACGATGGCCTGAACCGTTTCGTGCGATACCGGCTGTTGCCCCTGGCCGGCCTGTATCAGGAGACTCTGACGCACGATATCCTGCGATATGCTCGTCCGGGGGACGGTCTGATCCTGCTGCGGCCACACGATGTTTCGCCGCTGCAACTCCGGAGCGCGCTGTCCGCGCGGGCCCGCGCGCGCCTCCCCTGGCAGGGCCAACCCGATGCCTGGCAGGCGGGCGAGCCCGACCAGGCGGACGCCACCGGCGTTCCGGGAGAGGCGTGGCTGGAATACCGTGGCGAGGCACCCGGCACCCTGCGGGCCGCGGTGGACTCGCCTCTGGAATCCGCGTTTTACCGTTTGGTATTGCCCGCGCAGGTGCGCGAGCCACGGGGCGAGCTGCGCCTGCAGGTGCGACAGGCCGGAGCATCCCCGGATGACCCCGATCACGGGGTGATTGCGGAACGGCGGATCGCTGCGCGGGAACTGGCGGCTGGAACGGTGGAGCTCGGCCTGGGGTTCGGGCTTCCCTCGCGGGGCCGGATCGAGGTGCAGGTGGTCGGGCTGCCGTCCGGCGCGCGCCTGGGGGCGCCACGCATTGAGGTCCCCGAACAAGCCGATCGCTGGGCGGTTCTCGCGCTGGATGGCCGCCCGCCGGTTCGGGCCGCCCGGCTGCTGAACCGAACGGACGACGACCTGCTGTTCGAACTGCAGTAGGGCAGTGTAGGTTCGGGGAGAAACCATGGTGGACGGAATACAGCTGATACTGGCACTGGGTCTGCCCTGGATGGCGGCGAGCCTGCTGCTGCTGCGCTGGTGGCCAGCAGAGGCCCCGGGGCGCTGGGCCGGGGCGCTGGGCATGGGGTATTTCCTGGCCATGTTCGGAGTCGCCGCGTTGCTCCTGGTCCTCGACCGGATCCTGGGGGGGTGGCATTTCTCCGGCATCCTTGTGCTGGCCGGGCTCCTGGCCGCGGCCGGAGGCTGGCTCGCCCGGGAGCGACTCGACCCACGCAATGCCCCCCTGCTCCCGGAGAGTTCGAGCGGTACGGACCCGCTTGCGGTGTGCTGGAAAGATGCGGCCCTGTGGATTCGCCTCGCAGTGGTGCTGGTGCTGGCCCTGCTGCTCGTGCGCCTGGGCGGCTGGCTGGTGGAGGTGCTGTGGCGCCCGGTCTACGGCTGGGATGCCTACTATTACTGGAGCTATCGCGCCCGCGGGTTCTTCGAACACGGCGGGGCCGATATATTCTCAAGCCCCGGTGCTCTCTTGCGGGGCGACGCCGGGCCTTATGGTCTGAGCGGTGCGGATCGGCATCCTCTGCTCGTATCCCTGATCCAGATGTGGCCGGCACTCGCCCTGGGGTACTGGCACGATTCGCTGGTCAACCTGCCATGGTTCCTGGCCGGGGCGGCGCTGGGGCTGGCTCTGTACGGCTATCTTCGCCGGTTCAGCCTGGGCATTTTGCCCGCCATACTGGGCACCTACATGGCCCTCTCGGTGCCACTGCTGGGCGTGCATGCCGGCCTGGGGGGGTACGCAGACATCTGGATGGTCGGGGGCTTTGCCGTCGCCGCGCTGGCGCTGTTCGCGCTGTATTACGAACGGCGATGGCAGGAGTGGCTGGTCCTGCTGCCCCTGCTGCTCGCCATTCCGTTCATCAAGCAGTCCGGCATTCTGTTCTCGTTTGCGCTGCTGCTGGCGGCGCTGTTCGCCTGGCTGCGCCCCGGATGGGGCGTGGCGGCGGGCGTGGCGATCGTGGCGGCCGGAGTGCTGGCGGTCCTGACCGTCGAGGCGCGGATCGACCTGCCCATCCTCGGAACCCTGGTGCTGGATGCCGGCCGCGTCCAGCTGCCGCGTGGCGGGTGGTTCGAGTTCGAGCCACAGTGGGGGCTGTTCCTGCAGCGCCTGGTGGTGGACGGTTCCTGGCACCTGGTGTTCGTGCTGGGGCTTGCACTCATGGTCCTGACCATTCCACTGGCCTGGCGGCAACGCCCGCACCGCGCCTGGTGGGCCCTGCTCATGGCGGTTGGCGTGATGACGCTGGTGGTTTACGGCGGCACCGGGCAGGCCGCCAGGCTGGAGGATGGCACCAGCTTCGGGCGCCACGTGATGCCCCTGGCGCCGGTGGTGCTCGCCTGGTTGTGGTTGTGTGCATACACGTGGACCCGCGAGACCACCGCGTGATTTTCCGGACACTTTGGGACAACCTGCGCTGGAGCGGCTGGCTGGGGGCCAAGTTCATGTGGGCCGTCCCGGGCTCCACCGTGACCGTGGTGCTGGCCACGCTGGTGGCTCAGCTCTCCCTGCTCCTTGCGTTCTTTCTTCCCCTCAAGGTGATCATCCTGCTGGGGTCCGATGGTATCCCCCGCTATTTTCCGCCATCGTTCGCGGAGTTTGACCGCGATGCCCTCATTCTCTGGCTGAGCGCGGCCACGGTCGGTTTCTACATCCTCTATTTGGTGGCGGATCGTATCGGCATCGCCGCCTCCGACCGGGGCGCCCGGCGCCTGCTGGAGCGCAGCCGCAAGATGGTGCTGTTCGAACGGCAGGACGAGATTGCCACCGCCGGTTATCACCGCTATGCCAAGGCCCTGGCCGGGGCCGTGTTCGTGGTGCTTTCCGGTGGACTGTTCTTCTGGCTCTATCCCGCGGTGGCCGTGCTGTTCCTGGGGTTCATCCTCAGTGCGACCGCGGGGCTTCTGGCGGGGATGGCGGTCAGCGTCCGCTTTCAGGAGCACCTCACCGACAATCTTGCCGGTTGGATCAACGTACTGAGCGCGATCGGTTTCATGCTCGTTTTTGTATGGCTGGTGGCGGATTTCCTCTACGGCGACCCGCCCGGGTTGATCCCGGCCATCATCGCGCTGCTTCTCACGCGGCAGGCCTTCCAGCGAGGGGGGGCGGCCGTGCAGCAGGTCCGCGGCATCGTGAGCGATCGTGCCCGACTGGATGCCCTGTTCTTCCATCGACGGGTCTGGCTGCCGGAGAATAAGGAAACGCGCAAATCCATCTGGCCGCTGCTGGAGCCCGAGACCCGCGCCCAGTGGGTGCCCGAGGTGCTTGCCAGCCTGCTGGATCGGCCCGTGCCCGAGGCGGTCGACATCCGCTGGTGGCAGACCGCCACCGGCGACATTCCCACCCTGTACTGCACGCTGGACGACAATGAAGGCTATTTCGTCAAGATCTTTGCCCGCAACCGCACCGGACAGGCGCGCCACGAAGCGACCCTGCTGAGCGATCCGCCTCCCGGGCTCCCCGCGCCGGAATGGATCGGGGCCACCGAGGTGCGTGGCTTCCAGTGCCACGTTCTGCGCCTGTCCGGGGCGGACGCCGGCCGCCGCAAGGATCTGCACCGGGTGCGGGAACAGCTGCTGGCAGTGCGGCCCGCCGCGCGGGTGGTGGAGCGCTATGCCCGGTCGCGGGCCTTTCTGTGGCAGCGCCTGGAAACCGGGATGCTGGAGCGGCTGCGAGTTGCGGCAGATGAGTCCGAGTGGCAGATTCCGGATGAACTGGCGGCGCGCATGGATGACTGGCGTGAGGCGCTGCGCCGGTTGCCGCTGGCGTACGTCAACCCGGAGCTGCGCCCCGAAAACATGGTCCGGTCCCCGGACGGCGAGCCCCTGCTGGTGCACTGGGGGCGCTGGGTGCTTGAACCGGCGGGTGCGCGATGGAAAACGACCAGGGGCGACCTGAAAGCCCTTCAGGCCGCAGCGGAAAGCGCGCAGGAGTTCCGTGCGGAGCTGGCTTCGGTGTCGGGCGAATGTCTTGTGCTTGCCGCGCTCAGTGCCGGGCTGGAGAGCCAGTGCCAGGTCCATCAGTATCAGGGGGCGCTGGATCTGGCGTGCCGAATTCACGCCTCGCTGGAGGCGACAGACTCATCAAATCCCGAAGGTGTTGCATGAAGATTGCGGTGGCCGGAACCGGCTATGTGGGCCTGTCCAATGCCGTGCTGCTGGCGCAAAACCACGAGGTGGTGGCGCTGGACGTGGTGCCGGAGAAGGTCGAGAAGATCAACCGGGGCGAATCGCCGATCATCGATGCCGAGATCGAGCAGTTCCTGGGCAACGGCTCCCTGAACCTGACCGCGACCCTGGATCCGCAGCAGGCGTACCAGGGCGCGGAGTTCATCATCATCGCCACGCCCACCGACTACGACCCGCAGACCAACTACTTCAATACCCGCTCGGTTGAATCCGTCATCCGCGACGTGCTGGCCATCAACCCGCACGCCACCATGGTGATCAAGTCCACCGTGCCCGTGGGCTACACGCGCGAGATCAAGGCGCAGATGGAGACCGACAACGTCGTGTTCTCGCCCGAGTTCCTGCGCGAGGGGCAGGCCCTGCACGACAACCTGCACCCGTCGCGGATCATCGTCGGTGAACAGTCCGATCGCGCCGAAACCTTTGCCAATCTGCTGGCCGAAGGCGCCGTGGACGACGACATCCCCATGCTGTTCACCAACTCCACCGAGGCCGAGGCGATCAAGCTGTTCGCCAACACCTACCTGGCCATGCGCGTGGCGTATTTCAACGAGCTGGACACCTACGCCGAGACCCACGGCCTGGACACCCGGCAGATCATCGAGGGCGTTTGCCTGGATCCGCGCATCGGCAGCCACTACAACAACCCGTCGTTCGGCTACGGCGGCTACTGCCTGCCGAAGGACACCAAGCAGCTGCTGGCCAACTACGACGAGGTGCCCAACAACATCGTCAAGGCCATTGTCGACGCCAACCGCACGCGCAAGGACTTCGTGGCCGATGCCGTGATCGCCCGCAACCCGAAGGTGGTCGGCATCTACCGCCTGGTGATGAAGAGCGGCTCCGACAACTTCCGCGCCTCCGCCATCCAGGGCGTGATGAAACGCATCAAGGCCAAGGGCATCGAGGTGATCGTGTACGAGCCCGAGCTCCCGGACGACGAGTTCTACCGCTCCCGCGTCATCCGCGACCTCGAACAGTTCAAGCGCGAGTCCGACGTGATCGTCGCCAACCGCATCACCGACGACATCCGCGACCAGACCCACAAGATCTACACCCGCGACCTGTTCAACAACGATTAATCCCCCGCAGGAGGCCACCCGCCTGGCCGATCGGGCCTGTCCAGATCCCCCATCGGCCGGAGGGCCGGCCTCCTGATATGGATTGACCTGTCAACGGTTGGCTGTAGTGTTCGATCGAGACCTCCTGTTTTCCATGCCTTCGAGGCAGGGCACGAGAAGCGGATTGCGACGGTGGATCACTCTGATATACGCGGGTTGGTTACCGACCGGACTTCACTTCGTCGCGGAGCTGCCCTTCTCTACGGGCGAGGGTCAGCCCTTCCGGGGAAGGGGTGCCTCATAGGAGCGCCAGGGGTTCTCCTCACCGGCCTCTCATG
>NZ_KB906173.1:0-88593 GCF_000381205.1 Thioalkalivibrio sp. ALE11
CCGGCCCTGCATCCTTCATCCCTTCCGCGCTAAACTGGTTCATGACCTGCCCCCTCGATATTGGCTCTGTGTTGAAGGTGGTTGTCCCAACCCCGAGAACATAACCCACGCTCTCGAGGTCGGGCAGGTCAATCCATCATGTCTACGCGGCGGGGGCCGTAGGAGGCCAGCCTCTGGCCGATCGGGCGCGGGAGATCGGCCGGACGTGGAATCGGCCGGAGGGCCGGCCTCCTACCGATCTGGCCCGGGGCCGATCGGGGCGTGTTTGCTTGACGGTCGGGTGGCTTGGCCGGAGACTGTTGGGCTTTCCAATGATGAGGGTTTGCCCCGATGAGCCAGTCCGAAGTGAAGACCGAGGAGAAGAAACAGCATTTTGACGACATCTACGTCGCCGAGACGCCGGTGCCGTTCAAGGAGCGCATCATCGATGCGCTGGACTACATCTCCGACGACTTCAACCGCCAGACCTTCGACCGGCTCATCCTGCCGTGGGCCGAGCAGCAGGCCGCCGACGGCCGCACCCTCAACTACGTCGACCTGGCCTGCTGCTTCGGCAACACCACGATGGCGGCGGTGCACAACATGACCGTGGACGAGATCCGCGAGAACTGGGCCTCGGAGACGGTCTGCAACACCATCAGCAAGCCGCGCCGCCTGCCGATGCACACCACCGGCATCGACATCTCCGAGAACGCCCTGGCCTACGGTCAGCGTGCCGGCCTGTTCGACGAGACCCACGCGGCCGACCTGAACAATCCGGCCCCGGAGACCCGCGACGCGATCGAGAAGTCGCTGGAAGAGGCGGACATCCTGCTGTCCACCGCGTCGCTGGTGTACCTGGATCCGCCGGCCATCGCGTCGCTGCTGGATGCGTTCCGCCGTGGCGAGGGCGAAGGTTACCTGCTGGTGAACTTCCTCAACCCCTTCGCGCTGGAGAAGGCCGACGAGACCAAGCGCATGCTGCTGGACCGCTTCGAGTTCGTGGGCAGCACCGCCAGCCGTCACCGCCGCATGTCCGACCTGGAGCAGGAAAACTATCCGGGCGAGGAATGGGCGCTGCTGGAGATCTGGGTCCTGCGCCGCAAGGCCTGATACCCCGCCTCGCGCCTCGGGTCACCGGGGCACGAGGCCGTTCTGTTAGCAAGGGCCATTACAGGAGGACGACGCGGTCGCGTCCGCCCTCCTTGGCCTGATACATCGCCTGATCGACCCGCCGCGTGATCGCGCGCGGCGTGTCGTCCGGCTGCCGCTCGGTCACCCCGAAGCTCGCGGTCACCGCCGGTGCATCCGGCAGATCCAGCTCCGCGATCGAACGGCGCAGTTTCTCCGCCGCCGCGGCGGCACCCTCGCCGTCCGTCTCCGGCAGCACGATCAGGAACTCCTCCCCGCCCCAGCGTCCCAGCGTGTCCTGCTCGCGCAGCTGCTCGCCCACCGTGCGGGCAACCGCCTTGAGCACCACATCACCGGCATCGTGCCCGTGTTCGTCGTTCACCGCCTTGAAATGGTCGATGTCGAACATGATCACGGCCATCGGCCGCTGGTAGCGATCACAGCGATCCAGCTCGGCCTCCAGGCGGTTGCCCAGGGTCAGCCGGTTGGCCAGTCCGGTCAGCCAGTCGGTCTCGGCCAGACGCCGCACTTCGTCCTCCATGCGCACACGTTCGGTCACGTCCTTGCCGAAAGCCACGAAATGCGTGATCTCGCCGCAGTCATCGCGGATCGGGGTGATGGTCTGCTCCAGGTGGAGCTTCGCGCCATCGGGGCGCCGGTTCACGAACTCGCCGCGAAAGGTCTCGCCCTGGCGGAGCTGCTGCCACATGGCGGCGAAATAATCATCGTCGTGCTCGTCCGACTTGAACAGCGCCGGTGTCGCGCCGATGACGCTGTCGGCATCGAAACCGCTGAGATCCAGGAAAGCCGTGTTGGCGAACACGATCACGCCCCCGGGGTCGGTGATCATCACCGGATCGCCGGAGGCCTCCAGCGCAGCGGACAGCAGCCGCAACTGCTCCTCGCGGCGCCGGTCCTCGGTCACATCGCGCTGCACCGAGACGAAATGCGTGATGCTTTCGTGCTCGCCCCGGGCGCGAACCGGCGAGATATGCCAGCGAACGCTGTAGGGCTCGCCGTCCTTGCGGTAGTTGATGGTCTCGGCATCGAAACCCTCGCCGCGTTCCAGGGTCACCCGCAGGTCGTCCAGCACCGGGCGCGAGGTCTTCGGCCCCTGCAGGATGCGGGGGGTGCGGCCCAGGACCTCGTCCCGGCGGTAGCCGGTCATCTGCTCGAAGCCGCGGTTCACGTAGACGATATGCGGACCGGCATCGAGATCCGCGTCGGTGATCAACACGCTGTGCGCGGTGTCCTCGATCGCGGCATTGAGCAGCTCGAGCCGTGCGAGACCCTGCGGGATATCCAGTGAACCGGGGGGCGTCACCGGCTTCAGACCTCGTCCAGCATGCCGAGGATCGAGCCCACGATGTCGCTGGTGGTGACGATGCCCTCCAGCTGGTTGCCCTCCAGCACCACCAGGCGACGCACGTCCATGTTGACCATCATCCGCGCCACGTATTTGACGTCCATCTCCGCGGGCACGGTGATCACCGGCTTGGTGGCCACGTCGTACACGTTGGCCAGGTCGATGTCGCCCTCCTCGGCCACGATGGTCTTGAGGATGGTGGTGTAGGTGATGATGCCGTAGGCATCGTGCGGGTGCTGCTTGTCCACCACCAGCGAGCGCACGTTGTTGTCGCGCATCAGCTGCATGGCCTCGCGCAGCGGGGCCAGCGGGGCCACGGTGATGACTTTCTCGGTCAGGATGTCGCGAACCAGCATGAAGTCTCCCTCCGGTCGGAGTTGGGGTCAGATTTCGTCCTTGACCTGTTCCTCGAAGCGGTCGATCTGCCGCCGGTCAATGCCCGCCAGATGCGAGATGTCGGTGATGAAGGCCACCCCGCGCGGGTCTTCGTCCAGCCCAAGCTCGCGGAACAGGGACTTCAGCACCGTCAGCGCGAGGCGCTTCTCCAGAATCCACAGCAACACCGACTGGCTGCCCTCGTAGGTCATGCCGAGAAAGGTCTTGCGCGCCTCCGCGCCGATGCCGCGCGCATCCATGATGGTCACGCCGGCGGCACCGGCCTCGCGCGCCGCATCCACGGCCTTCTGTTCCAGTTCGTCGGGCAGCACCGCCACCAGGGCCGAGAATCTCATGCCGTGTCCCTCCTGTCCTTGCGGATCAAGCGTTCATAAAGATCGACCACGATGGCATAAAGCATCACGGTCACGATGGGGAAGATGGACGCGAAGGCGATCAGACCGAAGCCGTCGATCAGCACGTTGCGCCCGTCCAGATGCGTGGCCAGGCCGATCCCCAGCGCGGTGACCAGCGGCACGGTGACCTCCGAAGTGGTCACCCCGCCCAGGTCGAACGCCAGCGCCACGATGTCCTTGGGCGCGAGGATGGTCAGCACGATCACCAGCACGTAGCCGGCCATGATGTACAGGTGGATGGAGTCCCCGCTGAGGATGCGGTGCACCCCGATGGTGATGCCCACGGCCACCCCCAGCGCCACCAGGATGCGGATGGCGCTGCCCTTCAGCGAGCCCTTGGCCGCTTCCTCCGCCTTCTGGCCGATGGCGATCAGCGCGGGTTCCGCCATGGTGGTCGCAAAGCCGATCGCAAACGCGAACAGGTACACCCACACGAACCGGTCGTTGGCGATCAGCTGCTCCGCCATGCTCTCGCCGATCGGGAACAGGCCCAGCTTGAGCCCGACCACGAAGGCATACAGGCCGAACACCACCAGGGCGAAACCGAAGAGCACCCGCGGCAGATACGGAATGTGCTTGCGCAGCACGAAGTACTGGAACACCACGATCACGCCGATGATGGGCGCGACGTCGCGCAGCATCAGCAGCAGGTCCATGCCCATGGCGCTGAGGAAGTGGCGTTCCTCGCCCGCCCCGGGCAGATCCGTGTCGGTATCCATGGCCGCTCCGTCGCCGGCGCCGGGTGCCGGGCCGTCGATGTCGGCCCCGGCGAACACCACGATGCCGTAGAGCTGCACCGTGATCATCGGCACCATCACGGCCAGCGCCACCAGGCCGAAGCCGTCGCGCAGCGGGTTGCGCCCGGCCAGCGACGCGGCCAGCCCCAGCCCCAGCGCGGCCACCAGCGGCACGGTCACGATGTTGGTGGTGACGCCGCCGGAGTCGTAGGCCAGGCCCACGATCTCCTCGGGCGCGAAGAAGGTGACCAGCACCACCAGTACGTAGCCGGTGAGGATGTACCAGTGCAGCGGGTGGCCGAGCACGGTGCGGAGGATGCCCAGCGCCACCACCGCGCCCACCGACAGCGCCACGATCAGGCGCAGGATGAAGCCCTGGATGTGCCCCTCGGAGATGACCTCGGCCTGTTCCGCCACCGCGATCAGCGCCGGCTCCGCGATCACCGTGGCAAAGCCCAGGGTAAAACCGAAGGCCATCAGCAGGATCAGCGAGCCGCGCCGCGCCAGCGCGTTGGAGAGGTTCTTGCCGATGGGGAAGATCCCCATCTCCAGCCCTTGCAGGAACAGCGCCACCCCGAAGACCACGATCACCAGACCGATGGCCATGGACAGCACGCCCTCGGGCACCGTCTGCAGCACGAACATCTGGAACACCACCACCACGATCACGATGGGGGCCAGGTTGCGAGCGGCGTGGCCAAGGGTATGGAGGAAATTCATGCGCGGATTCCCGTCTGCACTCGGCGCAGAGCATACACGACCCGGTCCCGGTACAGGCCATACGCAAACGAACGGATCGAATCGCGATGCCTGTGGTCACAGCCACATGGACTCGCTCGCACACCCCTTCCGCGCCGTGGTGATCGGCGCCACCGGCGGCCTCGGCCGCGCCTTCGTCACCCATCTGGAGAACGACCCGAACTGCGCGCAGGTCGTGGCGCTGGGCCGCTCCACCGACCCGCCGCTGGAGCTCACCGACGAGGACAGCATCCGCCACGCGGCCGCATGGCTGGCGGATCAGGCCCCCGAGTGGGACCTGATCATCGACGCCACCGGGGTGCTCACCATTGACGGCCACCGGCCGGAGAAGCGTCTGCGCGAGCTGGATCCGGCGGTGATGACGCAGGCCTTCGCGGTCAATGCCATCGGCCCGGCGCTGATCTTCAAGCACTTCGTGGGGCTGCTGCCGAAGGACCGCAAGGCGGTGCTAGCGACGCTGTCGGCGCGCGTGGGCTCCATCGCCGACAACCACTCCGGCGGCTGGCTGAGCTATCGCGCCTCCAAGGCCGCGCTCAACCAGATCGTGCGCACCACCGCGCTGGAGATGCGCTTCAGCCACCGCCGCGCGGTGGTGGCCGCACTGCAGCCGGGCACGGTGGAAACCCCGCTGTCGGAGCCCTACCGCGCCCGCGCCCCCGAGGTGCTGACGCCGGAACGCGCGACCGGCGCGCTGCTGGAGGTGCTGGACGCCCTCGGTCCCGAGGACTCCGGCGGGCTGTTCGACTTCGAACACCAGCGCCTGCCGTACTGATCGGGCCGGGAGCTCAATCCGCCAGCGCCCGCCAGGGCCCCGGCACCGGCCACAGCCCGCGCGCCACCGGCTCGCCATCGTCCTGCAGCAGATAGCTCTCCTGCGCGCGGTGTCGCAGCGCACCCGCCAGTGCACGCCGCTCACTGGCCGAGTCGGCCGCAATCACGGTGATGCCGGTCTCGGGCACGGTCCAGGCCAGGGCCCCGACATCGGCTGCGGCATCGGGCAGGTCGTCCGTATCCGCGTGCGCCTCCTGCGGGCGCGTCGGCAGTCCGCGGTCGCCCAGCCATTCAGCGACCGCCGCGCGCGAACCCAGCAGCACCCGCGGGGCATCGGTCCCGGCCCCGGCCCCGGCCCCGGCCCCGGAAGCGGAATCAGAATCGGGATCGGGATCGGCATCCGGTTCCGCCGTCTCCGGCACCCGGCCCAGCCACGGGGCCAGTTCCGCCGGGGCAGCGCCGTCCGGGGCGATCACGCGGGTCGCGGGATCCAGCTGCGCCTCGCGCAGGATGCGCGGATATTCATCCGCGCCCAGCTGCCGGAATACCCGCCAGTCAGGATCCACGGCGATACGCGCCGGCCGCGCGTCGGTGGTCAGTTCCAGCTCCAGATCGGTCGCGGCCTCCTCCAGATCCACCCAGTGCGTCTCCTGGCCCCCATCCTCCGCGAACTCGACCACCAGCGGCACGCGCACCCGCCACGGATGATCGGCATCGGCCTGTTCCAGGCGACCGGTCACGCCCCAGCGCCCGCCATCGTCACGGGCCTGCACCTCGGTCAGTTCGACGCGCGGCGCGCCGGCCCGGCCGATCCACTGCTCGAAGAACGCTTCCAGATCATCTTCGGTCGCCGCGTCCACCGCCGCGATCAGATCCGGCCAGGCGGCTTCCCGATAACGATATTCCGCGTAGAAATCGGCCAGCCCCGCATGCAGCGCCTCCTCGCCGATGCGGTCCTCCAGCATCCGCCACAGCATCGCGCCGCGGTGATAACCGGCGATGCGGTCGGCCCCGGCATTGCCGCCGACGAACTCGCCATGCGGGTAATCCTCGCCTGCCGGCAGGGCGGCGTAGTCACGCAGCCACTGGCCCCGCTCCTCGCGTGCCTCGCCGCGTTCGTCTGCAAACCGGTAATCGGCCATGAAGGTGGTAAGACCCTCGGTCCAGTTGCCCTGGCGACGATCCGCGTACACCCCGGTGCCCCACCAGTTGTGCAACACCTCGTGGCCCAGCGAGGTGTGCGGGATGAACGGCAGCGGGATCACCTGCTCGCCCAGGAGGGTGAATCCGGAGAAGGCCAGCCCCACCGGCGCCGGGCTGGCCGCCACGGTGAAGCTGTCGAAGGCATACGGCCCGAGCAGGTCGCTGAAGCGCTCGAGGTATTCCACGGTCTTCTCGCGGTAGGTCGCGCCGAACGCGTCCTCCAGCTCCGCCGGGAACAGGGTGCGCACCTCCACGCCATCGGCGGTCTCGCTGCGCCCCTCCTCCCAGGGGCCGCTGGCCAGCGCCAGCGCACGCCCGCCGGGATGCTCGAACACCGCGCGGGTCACGCCCTCCGCGTCCGCGTCTTCAGCGGCCTCCTCGCGCCACGACCCGGAGGCCACGACGCGATGGCCATCGGCCGCAAGCACCTCCAGGCGCACCGGCGCCGGTTCGGCGTCCGGCCGCCGCGGATACCAGTCGGCCCCCGCCGGCAGGAAGCCGCCGGCCGCGCCGAGGAATCCGCCTCCGGGGCCGGCGTCCTCCGGGGCCTGCAGCCGGGCACGGTATGCGATGACCAGCGGCCCGCCGTCGAGATCCCGGGCGACGTCCCCGTCGCCATCGAGCGTCACCCGCAGGTATCCCGCGTCGCTGTGCTCGTGGTTCAGCGCGTGCCCGCCCCGCTCCACCGCGTCCACCCGCAAACCGCGTGCGAAGCGAAAGCGCAGATCCCCGTCCGCGTCTTCCAGCATCGCGGCGGGCAGGCTCAGACGACCCTGCAGCCGCTGCTCGGCGGGGAACAGTTCGATCGTCAGCTCGCGGGCGGGCGGTTCGCCGGCGACGACCGGTGCCGCCCACCCCGCAAGGGGCACGCTCAGCAGGCACGCCAGCGCGGTGGTGCCGGGACGATTGTGCCCCGGGGTACGCCGCAGGCGGGCCATCAGTGACCGTTCCCCGCGGCCGGCCGCGCCCCCGCGCTCTCCTGCCAGGGGAAGCGCGCGATCACCTGTTGGCGCTCGCCGTTGCGTTCCAGCACCAGCGGCAACCAGGTGCCCGGGGTCACGGCCTGAACGATGCGCTGCAGATCGGCCGGCGTCTCCACCGCGCGACCACCGGCCTCGACCAGACGGTCGCCGCTCTCGATGCCGGCGGCGCCGGCCACCGAATCGGGCATCACGCCGCGGATCTCCACCCCGTCGCCCTCTTCGGGGCGCTGCATTTGCACCCCCAGGATCGGGGTCAGCGGCTGGAAGCGCTCGCCGCCCTGCACGCCGAACACCGCCCGCGCCAGCTCCGGGTCCTGCCCCGTACACGCCCCGTCGCTCTCGCGTGGCAGCAGCACCGGGGCATTGACCACACCCAGGTCCGCCAGCTGATGCGGCACGCCGTGGCCGTATTCGAGATGGCCGGAGCCGATGATCCCGACCACCAGCGGCGGCTGGTCATCGCCCGCCTCGATCACCTCGGCGATGGCCGCGGCCATCATCCGGTCCCAGGCCAGCTGCGTACCGATGAACGCATCACTGTCCCCCGGCGCGGCCGGATGGCGCGCCAGCACCTCTTCAAGGTATTCGCGATAGGCATCGGCGGGTTCGGCCGGGGCGGAGACCCCGTCGCGCTCGTCGGCGGACACGCTGTCCCAGCCCTCGTGGCCCAGACGGCGCACGAGGTCGCGCTCGGCGTTCAGCGCCACCAGCGGGACGTCGTGCACCCGCGCGAAATGCAGGATCGGCCAGTACAGCCGCGGGTTGAAGCCCCAGTGCTCGTACCAGTCGCTTTCCTGCAGGAACTGCTCCTCGTCCAGTTCACCCACCACCCAGTCATCCAGCACCGGCTGTGCCGAGCGCGGCAGCATCTCCAGGCCGATCACCATGTCCGGGCGCTGACCGTGCAGCGCGGCCAGGGTCCCGACCTGCCAGCGATGGTGGTCCATGCGGTTGTGGGTTTCGCCCAGCAGCACCGCATCGGCGCCGGCCAGTTCGGCGAACAGCTCCGCGGCATCCACGTCCTCACCCTCCGGCGTGGCCCACTGTCCGGGCTGCACACAGTCCGCGCCCGATGGCACATCTGCATGGGGTGCAGAGGGCCCCAGAGCGAACACGGTGGCCGTCAGGGCCAGCAACGACGGCGCCACGAGGGTCCGCCACTCACACTTCGGAAACAGCCTCATCAAGCTTCTCCAGCCAGAATACGCAATGTCCATTGGGACCGGCCCCGCCCCCGAGCGTTCCGGCCCGTACTCGGCCTACAATCCCATCCGGGACCCGGAGGACCACGATGCGATTGAGCGAAGACCAGCGTAAAACGATCCACCACACCGCCCACGAACTGTTCGGGGACTGTACCGTTTATCTGTTCGGATCGCGCGTCGACGATGCGGCCCGCGGTGGCGATATCGACCTGCTGGTGGAAACGCCCCGCCCGGTGGAAAACCGGGCGGCGATGGCGGCCCGCTACACGGCTCGCCTGCAAAGGGCGCTCGGCGATCAGCACATCGACGTCCTCATCGTCGATCCCAATACCCGGCACCAGCCCATCCACGACCGTGCGCGCGAACAGGGGGTTGTCCTGTGGCACTGAACCCGGATCCGGGAGGAGTTCGCCGAGGCACTGCAGCGGGCGCTCGAACTCGTGGCCCTGCTGGAACAAACGCGCGACCGCCTGGAACGGGCTGCGCAGGATCTGCTGCCAAACCCTCCCGACCCAGCCGCTGCGCGCCCGTAGGAGCCTGCTTGCAGGCGAACAAGGCCGGACGGGCGTGCACATTGATCCGCGTTTCCCTAAGCTGGGAAGCATGGACGCGCCCCCGAATCCCGACCCGTCTCCGGCCGCGCGCGAGCGGCTGAACGCCGCCCTCGGCCTGCTGCGTTCGCTGGCGATCTACCGGCGCCCCGGGCGCCAGCGGGCCCTGCGCCGGCTGTATCGTCCGTTCATCGGACGCGACGACCGGGTGTTCGACATCGGCGCCCATCTGGGGGATCGCACGCTGGCCTTCTCCCGCCTCGGCGGCCACGTGATCGCGGTGGAGCCACAGCCTGCCCTGCGCCGCTGGCTCGAGCGCGGGCCCGGCCGGCGGCGCAACGTAACCGTGCGCGGCGAAGCGGTAGGCGCCGAACCCGGCACGGCCAACCTGTACATCAGCCACCGGACTCCCACGGTCTCCACGCTGTCCCCGCGCTGGACCGACGAGCTGCCGCGGCGCAACGACGGCTTCCGCCGCGTGCGCTGGGAAGATCATGTACGGGTGCCGGTCATCACCCTCGACGATCTGATCGCCGAATACGGCATGCCGGCGTTCTGCAAGATCGACGCCGAAGGTTATGAAGTCGAGGTGCTGGCCGGGCTGTCACAGCCGATCCCGGCGCTGTCGCTGGAGTTCGTCGCCGGCGCGCTGGACATCGCAATCGCCGGCATGGAACGCCTGGCCGAGCTGGGCGACTACGAATTCAACGTGATCGCCGGCGAGCAGCGCGAATACCGCTTCGCCCGCTGGCAGGACCGGGGCCGGGTGCGGCTGTGGCTGGAGGCCCACGCCGCGGATTACGGCTCCGGCGATCTCTACGCCCGCCTGCGCATGCCGCATGCCCGATCCTGACGCACCCCGCCCCCTGCCCCGCTGGCAGGACCTGACCACCGCCGAGGCCGCCGAACTGGCCGGCCGCGACCCGGTGGCCGTGCTGCCGCTGGCAGCCATCGAACAGCACGGGCCGCATCTGCCGCTGGACACCGACCTGCGCATCGGCGAGGGCCTGCTGCAGGCGGCGTGGGCGCGGCTTCCCGCGGATTTCCCCCTGCTGGCCCTGCCGCCGCTGGCGATCCTGGCCAGCCCCGAGCACGCCCGCTTCGCCGGCACCCTGAGCCTGACACCGGAGACCGCCATCCGCGTGCTGGTGGAAACCGGCCGGGCCGTGGCCGGCGCCGGCGTGCGCCGCCTGGTGCTGCACAACAGTCACGGCGGCAACCGGGCGGTGGCCGACACCGCAGCGCTGGAACTGCGCCGCCGGCAGCGTATGCTGATCGTGCGGCATCACTATTTCCTGCAGGATCCGCCGTCGCAGATCGGCATCCCGGCCGCGGAATGCCGCCATGGCCTGCACGGCGGGCGCATCGAGACGGCGATGATGCGTCATCTGGCGCCCGCCAGCGTACACGACGCCGAGGCCCGCCACGCGGGATCGCTGGGCGAGGAGCTGGAGGCCTCGCTGGAGGTCCTGCGACCCGAGGGACCGGCCGGATTCGCCTGGCTGGCCGGCGACCTCAACCCCGCCGGCACCACCGGGAATGCGGCAGCGGCCACCGCCGCCGAGGGCGCGGCCCTGGTGGACCACTACGCCACCCACCTGGCCGCCGCCCTGCGCGACGCCCGCGCCTTCCCCCTGGACCGGCTCGCGTGAGCCCTCCGGAAACTGCGGAATTGTCCCGGCCGGCGGGCAACGGTCTACCATCACGGTCATGAGTGCCGTAACCACCCCTCAGCCCGGTCTGGCCGCCGTGATCGACACCCTGCGCGAGCAGCTGCCGCCGGAAGCGCTGATCGTCGAGGAAAGCGAGCGCCGTGCCTACGAATGCGACGGCCTCTCGGCCTTTCGCGAGGTCCCCGGCGCGGTCGCCCTGCCCGCCAGCATGGAACAACTCCAGCTGTGCCTGAAGACCTGTCGCGAACACGGCGTGCCGGTGGTGCCGCGCGGTGCGGGCACGGGCCTGTCCGGGGGTGCGCTGCCCAGCGCCGAGGGCCTGCTGCTGTCGATGGCGCGCTTCAACCGCATCCTCGAGATCGACGCCGACAACCGCTGCGCGGTGGTCCAGCCGGGCGTGCGCAACCTCGCGATCTCCGAGGCTGCGGCCCCGGCCGGGCTGTACTACGCCCCCGACCCCTCGTCGCAGATCGCCTGCTCCATCGGCGGCAACGTGGCCGAGAACGCCGGCGGCGTGCACTGCCTGAAATACGGCCTCACGGTCCACAACGTGACCGGGCTGGAGTTCGTGACCCTGGACGGCGAAGTCATCCGCGTCGGCGGCAGGACCCTGGACACCGAGGGCCCGGACCTGCTGGCCTTCCTGATCGGCTCGGAGGGTATGCTGGGGGTCGTCACCGAGGTCACCGTGCGCCTGTTGCCGCGCCCGGAGCGCACCCAGGTGCTGATGGCGAGCTTTGACGACGTGGAGACCGCCGGCGCCGCGGTCGCCGGCATCATCGCCGCCGGGCTGATCCCCGCGGGCCTGGAGATGATGGACAACGCCGCGATCCGCGCCGCCGAGGACTTCGTCCATGCCGGCTATCCGGTGGATGCCGCGGCCATCCTGCTGTGCGAGCTGGACGGCAGCAACAGCGAGGTCTCCGAGAGCGTGATGTTCGTGCGCGAGAAGCTGCTGGGGCTGGGCGCGACCGAGGTCCGCACCGCGCAGGACGATGCCGAGCGCGCGCGCTTCTGGGCCGGGCGCAAGGCCGCCTTCCCCGCCGCCGGCCGCATCTCGCCCGACTACTACTGCATGGACGGCACCATCCCGCGCCACCAGCTCGGGTACGTGCTCGAACGCATCGATGCGCTCTCCGCCGAACACGGCCTGGGCGTGTGCAACGTGTTCCACGCCGGCGACGGCAACCTGCACCCGCTGATCCTCTACGACGCCAGCCAGCCGGGCCAGATCGAGACCGCCGAGGCCTTCGGCGAGGCGATCCTGGAGCTGTGCGTGGCGGTGGGCGGCACGGTCACCGGCGAGCACGGCGTAGGGGTGGAAAAGCTGGACGGCATGTGCGTGCAGTTCGCCTCCGCCGAACTGGAGCAGTTCCATGCCCTGCGCCGCGCGTTCGACCCCCGCGGTCTGCTGAATCCCGGCAAG
Organism: Thioalkalivibrio sp. ALE11; assembly: GCF_000381205.1. Lineage (NCBI taxonomy): Bacteria > Pseudomonadati > Pseudomonadota > Gammaproteobacteria > Chromatiales > Ectothiorhodospiraceae > Thioalkalivibrio > Thioalkalivibrio sp. ALE11. The sequence continues at coordinate 12,576 of NZ_KB906173.1, forward strand.
GCGGTGCCCACACTGGCACGCTGCGCCGAATTCGGCCGCCAGCACGTGCGCTCGGCGCAACCACCGCACCCGGACCTGCCCCGGTTCTGATCATCACGGCCGATCCCCCCGACAACCCGACCCGGAATCCGCGCATGGAAGCCCCGAATCCCCGCCCCCCGCAGCACGCCGAGCCCGGCATCGACGCCTTCTCCGGCGCCGTCCGTTCGCTGATGGACGCGCTGTACGCCGTGGCCCCGCTGGACACCTGGCTGCTGACCCGGGTCGAAGGACGCGACTGGATCATCCTGCACGCCCTGGATCAGGGCGACACGATCGCCCCGGGCGTCGTCCTCGACTGGCACGGCTCCTGCTGCATCCACATGGCCTGCGGCGACGCCCCGTCCATCGCCCCGGATACGAGCGGGATCCCGGTCTATCGCGACGCGCCGGTGAACCACCAGCTCCCGGTGGGCGCCTATGTCGGTTTTCCGCTGCACGACCGCGACGGGAACCTGTTCGGCACCCTGTGCGGCGTGCACCCCGAGCCCGTGGACCCGCAGCTCCACGACCGCTACACCGCGCTGGAGGCCCTGGCCGGCACCGCAGGCCACCTGCTGGCCCTGCAGCGCGAAAACGACATCCTCGACCGCGAACGCCAGGCCACGGCCCTGCTGCCCGGCTCCGACCCGGTGAGCGGCACCCTGAACCGACGCGGCTGGGACATGGCCCTGGAAGGCGAGGAAGAGCGCTGCCAGCGCAACGGGCAGCCCTGCGCGGTGGTCCTCGCCGAGGTCACCGATCTGGAGGCCATCAACCGGGAGGCGGGCATCGGCCAGGGCGACCGGCTGCTGGCAGAGCTCGGACCGATCCTGCAGGGCCTGCTGCTCCCCGGCGACCGTGTGGCGCGTATCGCCGGCAACCGGTTCGGCCTGCTCCTGGTGGACACCGGCCCCGACGCCCTGGAACGACGCTACGCCGAGATCCGCACGGCCCTGCGGGACCATCACCCCGCGATCGAAACCGGCCGCGCCCTGCGCCACCCGGGCGAGGGCCTGCAGCACACTCCCCACCTCGCCGAACGCGACCTCCTGCGGCAGCGCCACACCCGCTGAACCGGCTCAGTCCAGCCGCGTCAGCACCGCGCGCGCAAAATCGCGGAAATCATCGAGATGGCGGGAGCAGACGGCATGCACGATGTCCCAATTGATCCGCTCGTAGTTGTGCACGGCAATGTTGCGGAAGCCGACCGCCTTGCGCAGCCGTTCGGCCAGCGCCGCGTCGATGACCCCGGCCTCCGCCAGCCGCTCGAAGGTCTCCCCCATGGTGTCCGGCGGAGGATAGGCCCTGGATATGAGCAGGTGGGCGCCCACATCGACGCATTGCTGGACAGCGCGCGCCAGATTCAGGGCGATGATGTCCTGGGCATCCGGATCGGACGCCAGTTCATCGGGATTGCCCGGGCAACGCCGGGCCACGCGCTCGACGCAGTAGCGCAGGGTCTCGATCTTCTGTTCGATCACCCGTTGATCCATGCATCCCTCCGCGCGGCGAGGATGCGATCACGGTACGGCAGGAAATCGGCCTGATCGAACAGATGGCGGGTCAGGAAGCGGGCCTGGGCCTCGTCACTGCCCCACAGGCGCACCCCGGTGGTCATGATCTGCCCGAGCAGCGGCTCGCCGGCGCGGGTGAGATCGACAAGGTCGACGGGGCGACCGGCGGCCAGGGCCAGCTCGTCGATGAGCCGGATGCGGGCTTCCACGTCCAGCGGGGCACCGGCGCTTACGGCAATGTCGAGATCGCTGTCGGCGGTCGCGGTGCCGCGGGCCAGCGAGCCGAACAGCATCACCAGCTCCAGCTCGGGGTGGGTCTGCAGCACGCCCTGCAGGCGCTGGTGTTCGGCATCTCGTTCCATGTCCCGGATTCTAGGGAAACGCTGAACCATGTGCACGCTCGCGCTCGAGTCGCTTTTGCGTGCGAACAAGGCGCGGCGACCGCCGTGCAGTCATTCTGCACAAGGGAGCCGCAACGCCGTGCGCGCGCAAAAGCGGCCGAGCCCCTTCGGGGTTGGCGCCCCGGGTTCCCCGACCCTGCGTTGCGCCGCTTGCGGGTAGAACCACTACCCGCTGCGCGACGCGCCTTGTCTCGGAAAACCCGGGGTGCCAACGCGAACGTGCATATGGATCAGCGTTTCCCTGGGGAAACGCTGAACCATGTGCACGCTCGCGCTCGAGTCGCTTTCATGTGCGGCTGTGGCCGCGGAACGATTGGTTTACCATTCGGGTCTGGTCGCCATCATCGATTCCACGCGAGGCCGTTCCATGAGCAAGACCGTCACGCTGACCGACAACTCCACCGGCAAGAGCATCGAGCTGCCGCTGCAGGAGGGTTCGCACGGGCCCAACTGCATCGACATCCGCGCGCTGTACAAGGAGCTCGGCTACTTCACCTACGATCCGGGGTTCATGTCGACCGCCAGCTGCCGCTCGGACGTCACGTTCATCGACGGCGACGAAGGCACCCTGCTGTATCGCGGCTACCCCATCGAGCAACTCGCCTCCGAGAGCACCTATCTGGAGGTCTGCTACCTGCTGCTCAACGGCGACCTCCCGTCCTCCGACGAGCTGCACGACTTCTCGCGCATCATCAAGGAACACTCGATGCTGCACGAGGCGGTGCGCCGCTTCTTCGACGGCTTCCGCCACGACGCGCACCCGATGGCGATCATGGTCGGCGTGGTCGGGGCGCTGTCGGCCTTCTACCACGACAACGTGGACGTGCATAACCCGGAACACCGGCGCATCGCCGCGCACCGGCTGATCTCCAAGATGCCGACCATCGCCGCCTGGTCGTACAAGTACGCCAACGGCCAGCCGTTCATGTACCCGGACAACAACCTGTCCTACACCGCCAACTTCCTGTCGATGATGTTCGGCGTGCCCAGCGAGCCCTACCAGCCGAACCCGGTGTTCGTGCGCGCGCTGGACCTGATCCTGATCCTGCACGCCGACCACGAGCAGAACGCCTCGACGTCAACCGTGCGCCTGTCCGGCTCCTCGGAGGCCAACCCGTTCGCCGCGATCTCCGCCGGCATCGCCTCGCTGTGGGGCCCGCTGCACGGCGGCGCGAACGAGAAGGTCATCCGCATGCTCGAGGAGATCGTGCACAGCGGGAAGAGCGTCGAGGAGTTCGTCGCCCGGGCCAAGGACAAGAACGACTCCTTCCGCCTGATGGGCTTCGGCCACCGGGTGTACAAGAACTACGACCCGCGCGCGAAGATCATCCGCAAGATGTGCCACGAACTGCTGGAAGAGATGGGCGACATGGGCGCCGACAACCAGCCGCTGTTCGACGTGGCCATGGAGCTGGAGCGCATCGCAATGGAGGACGACTACTTCATCGAGCGCAAGCTCTACCCCAACGTCGACTTCTACTCCGGCATCATCCTGCGTGCGATGGGCATCCCGCTGAACATGTTCACCGTGATCTTCGCCCTGGCCCGCACGGTCGGCTGGATCTCGCACTGGAACGAGATGATGCAGGACCCCGAATCGCGCATCGGACGCCCGCGTCAGCTATATACGGGGTATCCCGAGCGCTCGTACGTGCCGATCGAGGAGCGCTGAGTCCGGTCGCGCGCACCGGAGCACCGGGCCACGCCGGGTGTCTCCCTTGTGGACGCCCGGCGACGGCTGTACATTATAAGAAATCGATATACGAGGAGGAGATCCCCATGAGCATCGACCGCATCGTCATGGCGTTTGCCGGCACCGTCATCATCATCAGTGCCATCCTGGCCTGGCAGTTCAGCCCGCTGTGGCTCCTGCTGACCGGCTTCGTCGGCCTCAACCTGCTGCAGTCCGCCTTCACCGGCTTCTGCCCGCTGGCCATGATCCTCAAGGCCCTGGGCGTGAAGCCGGGCGAAGCCTTCAGCTGAGGCCGCCCCGCCAGACACCCCGCACCCGCCCCGACCGGCGGGCGCACAAAAGGGCCCGGACGGAAACGTCCGGGCCTTTTTCGTTCAGAGGCTCGGGCTTCAGGACCGGGGCCGGAGGGATTCGGGCAAGTCCGCTACCAGAAAATCGTGGATGAACTGGTGTTCTCCTCGCCGAACGAGCTCGAGAATCAATCCAATGTCGAGATTGAGATAGTCATGCACGATGCGATTGCGGATCCCGACGATCGCGTTCCAGCGAGGCACCTCCGCCGGATCCACGAATCCGAGCCCGGCCAGTGCCTGGAAGGCGTCGTGAGCCGACACCGGGACTGGCTGCCCTGCGGCCTTGAGCATGTGTTTCGCCTTTCCGATGGCATTCTCGGCCAGCACCTGCAACGCGTGGAGAACCCCGTTCTCCTCCAGCGGCGACAACGACCCGCCGTCATCGAGGCGTTCGGCGGCCTCGTCCAGCACGGCCCTCTGGCGGCCGGCCAGATGCCGCACTTCCTGGAGATAGAGTTCAAGCTGCATGCTCGCGCTCCCATTCCCAGAACTCCAGCTCGCGCCAGGTACGTGTCAGAAACCACGCCCATGGCGGTCGATCCTCGCCGATCACCGGAATGCCCTCCTCGGCGACCACGGCCCGCATGGCCAGTCCGGCCCGCTCCAGATTGACGATGTCGACCCGGTCGTCGTGGATGTCCAACGCGGCCGCAATCCGGCGCCGCAGGGACTCGTCCCGCGCGAAAGCATCCAGGGCATCATCAGGGGCGTCCGACCACTGCACGGCCAGGTCCCAGTCGCTTTGCTCGTGCGCCTCGCCCCTCGCGCGACTGCCGATCAGTACCACGAAGTCCAGTCCGTCGAGGTCTTCAAGGGCGCGACGCAGTACCGCCGGTTCCGTCATGGTCCTGCTCCGTTACGAGATTCAATGCTGGAATCATGGTAGCAGCCCACGGGTGGAGAGCGCCGTTTACTCCGGTTCGCGCAGCCAGCAGGCGGCGCGGTGGTCCGGTGCGGGGCGGAAATCGGGCGGGTCGCGGGTCTCGCAGACGCCGGCCATGGCCTGCGGGCAGCGTGGATGGAAACGGCAGCCCGGCGGCGGGCTGACCAGGCTGGGGGCCTCGCCGCCGGGGATCTCGCGCATCTGCCGCGCGTTGGCGGGGTCGGGGTCGGCCAGCGCGGACAGCAGCGCCTCGGTGTAGGGGTGCTGCGGGGCGTCCAGCAGCGCGTCCACCGGCGCCTGCTCCACGATGCGGCCGGCGTACATCACCATCACCCGCCCGGCGTAGTGACGCACGGTGGACAGGTCATGGGTGATGTAGAGCAGCGCGATGTCGTGCTCGCGCTGCACGCGATGCAGCAGGTCGAGGATTTCCACCCGCACCGAGGCGTCCAGCATCGACACCGGTTCGTCGGCGATGATCAGCTTCGGCCGCAGCAGCAGGGCGCGGGCGATCACCACCCGCTGCTGCTGCCCGCCGGACAGCTGATGCGGGAACTTGCCGCGCACCTGCGCCACCGGCGTCAGCCCGACCTCCTCCAGCGCCGCGTCGATGCGCCGTTCGCGCTCGGCGCGCGGGCCGATCCCGTGCACGATCAGCGGTTCCTCCAGCGCCCGGCGGATGTCCATGAACGGCGGCAGGGCCCCGTAGGGATCCTGCTGCACGTACCCCACCCGGGCGCGGTATGCCTTCAGTTCGGCTCCCTTCAGTTCGGCCAGCGACTGCCCCTCGAAGCGCACGGCCCCGCCGGTGGGCCGGTTCAGCCCCAGCAGGGTGCGCGCCAGCGACGACTTGCCGCAGCCGGACTCGCCCACCACCGCGGCGGCCTCGCCGGCATCCAGGGTAAAACGCACGCCATCCACCGCGCGCACGGTCCCGGTGCGGATGAAGCCCCACTGACGCAGCTCGAAGTGGGTCTGCAGGTCGTCGGCGACCAGCAGCGGTTCCTGTTGAGCACGGGTGTTCATCCGGTCCCTCCCGCGTCATGCAGCCAGCAGCGCACGCGATGGCGCGCATCCGGGTGGAACACCGCCGGGTCCTCGGCGCAGCGCTCGAAACGACGCGGGCAACGCGCGGCGAAACGGCAGCCGGTCGGCGGATCCTGCAGGCTGGGCGGACGCCCGGGAATGGGCACCGGCGGTTCTTCCTGGCGCAGCCGCGGCACCGAGGCCATGAGCATCTGCGAATAGGGGTGCGCGGGGGCAGTGAAGAAGGCCTCGGCGGACGCCTCCTCCACCACCTGCCCGGCATACATCAGGGCGACGCGGTCGGCCAGTTCGCTGGAGGTGCCCACGTCGTGGGTGATCAGCACGAAGCTGGTGCCACGATCGCGCTTGATGCGCTTGAGCACGTTCATGATCGAGGCCTGGGTCAGCACGTCCAGCGCCGAAGTGGGCTCGTCGAGGATCACCAGGTCGGGGTCGGTCACCAGCGCCATCGCCAGCACCGCGCGCTGGCGCATGCCGCCGGACAGCTCGTGCGGGTAGCGCTGCAGGAAGTCCGTGGCGATACCGACCTCCTCGAACGCCTCGGCCGCACGGGCCATCGCCGCCCGCCGCGACCAGCCGCGGTGGATGCGCAGCGGCTCGGCCACCTGTTCGCCCACCCGCACCACCGGGTTCAGCGCATTCATCGCGGCCTGCATCACCAGGGCGATGCGCACCCAGCGCACCTCGCGGCGGAAGCGCTCCTCGGACAGGCCCAGCACGTCGCGCCCGTCCAGGCGGACCTGGCCGGAGGGTCGCGCGGCATTGCGCGGCAGGGTGCGCAGCAGGACCTTCGCCAGCGAGGACTTGCCGCAGCCGGACTCGCCCAGCACCACCAGCGCCTCGTTGCGGCGGATCTCCAGATTGACTCCGTCGACCGCGTTCACCGGCCCCTGCTCGGTGCGGTACTGCATGCGCAGGTCCTCGATCTCCAGCAGAGGGCTGTCGGGGTTGGCCGCCACCGTCATCACAGGTTCCTCAGCCGGGGATTGAACACGCGGTCCAGGGCGAAGCCGAGCATGGCGAAGCCCAGTCCGGTCAGCATCAGCAGCGCCGCCGGGCTGACCACCCAGTAGTAGAACCCGTGGTACAGGGCCGACTGCGCCTGGGCGTCGTGCAGCACCTTGCCCCAGGTCGGCAGCACCGGATCCCCGAGGCCCAGCACCGCCAGCGAGGCCTCGAGGAAGACGTAGGTCGGGATCAGGGTCACGAACGTGGGGATCAGCACCGGCAGGATGCGCGGCACCATGTAGCGCAGCACGATCCGCGGGCTGCTGGCCCCGTAGGCGCGCGCCGCCTCGATGTACGGGGCCTGGCGGATCGGCAGCAGCATCGCGCGGTACATCTTGATCCCGGCGGAGAAGATCCCCAGGGCCACCACCACGCCCAGCATCAGCCAGATACTGGTGGAATAGAGCGTTCCGACCATCACCAGGATCGGCAGCAGCGGCAGGATGATGTTGACCTCGGTCAGGCGCTGGATCGCGGCATCCACCCAGCCGCCGTACCACACGCCGGCGGCGGCGATGATCAGGGTGGTGATGGTGGTCCCCACCGCGGCGATCAGCCCGAACGCCAGCGCCACCGGCGTGCCCCACAGCAGGGCCACGGACAGATCGCGGCGCTGATGGTCGGTCCCGAACAGCCCGTGGACCTGCCCGTAGGCCACCAGTTCGGCATCCATGCGGCCTTCGGGCTCGAAATGCACGGTTTCCAGTACCAGCTCGTAGGTCCCCGGCAGGACCCGGGGTTCCGGGTCTTCGACATCGGCGTCACTGAACAGACCAACCTGCGGGGCATGCCCCAGGCGCCCCTCCAGGCCCTGGTCCTGGGAGATCGACACCCGGTCCTCGGCACTGACCCGCCGCGAGCCCAGGGCCACCTCGCTGCCGTCGGGCCGGTGCCAGCTCATGCGCACGAACGGCGGCCTCTGCTCGAACTCGGCCTGCAGGAACAGGTTGATCTCCCCCGGGAAATCGTCATAGGGGAAGTCGAAGCGCAGGGTCTGCTCCTCGATGCGTCCGCCGTCGAAGGCCGCGAATTCCCGCTCGGCCGCCTCGCTCCCGGCCTTCACGGTGCGCGGCGCGTTGCCGCCGAACAGCCGGTCCGTCCACACCGGTGCGGCATTCACCGGCAGATCCTGCCAGACCTCGCCGCCGCGCCAGAGCTTCTGCGCCTCGCTGTACGGGATGGCGGTAACCGCGTAGATCGCCGTGCCCAGCAGGGCGAGGATGATCAGCATCCCCGCCACCGCCGACGGATAGCGCCGCAGCCGGCGCAGGCCCTCGCTCCAGGGGCTCATGAACGGCCTCCTTCAATGCGCACGCGCGGATCGAGGATGGCGTAGAGGAAATCCAGCACGAACACGGTGATGGCCAGCAGGTAGGCGAAGATCACCACCGATCCGATGATCACCGGGGTGTCGCGATGGCCGATGGCCTCGAACAGCAGCGTGCCCAGACCCGGCCAGTTGAACACCTGTTCGAGGATGATCGCGCCGCTCCACAGCCCGATCAGCATCAGCAGGAAGCTGGTCACGATGGGCGACAGCGTCGGCCGCAGGATGTAGCGCTGTTCGATCATGCGGTCCGGCAGCCCCTTGGCACGCGCCATCTCCACGTAGTCCTCGCTGGAATGGATCAGGAAGAAGGTGCGCCAGGAGTAGATCGAGATGAAGATCTGCGAGATGAACATCGCCAGCACCGGCAGCGCCATGTGCCGGAGCACGCTGGCGGCGTAGGCCCAGCCGTCCTCCGGCGGTGGCACCGAGACCATCCCTCCCGCCGGAAACAGCGGCCAGATGAACGCCAGCAGCAGGATCAGGAAGATGCCGTAGAACCAGCCCGGCGCCGCCGAGCTCGGCGCCAGCCCGATGACACTCTGATCCAGCGCCGAGCCGTAGCGCCGCGACAGCCCCAGCGCGGCAAACACCGCGACGAAGAACACCAGCAGGTTGGCGGTGCCGAACAGCAGCAGGGTGGCCGGCAGGCGTTCGGCGATGATATTGAAGACCTGGCGCGAGCCGGCATCCGAGTGCATCTCCTCGGCCCGCCCCAGGTCCAGGATCATCGCCTGGTAGAGGTAGTCGAAGCTGCGCCAGATGAAGGGCTCGTCCAGGCGCAGGCGCTCCACTTCCAGCGCCACCTGCTGCTCGACCAGCTCGGTCCGCTCATCGGAGGGCAGATCATGAAACGCCGGATCCGCACGCACCGCCTCGGCCGCCGTGGTCTCGATCTGGGCCAGGCGCAGGTCATCCACCTGCCCGCCCATGTTGGCGATCACGATGGTCAGATAGACCCCGATCAGCACCGTCACCAGCAGCGCCAGCAGGCGCTTGCCGGTAAACACGGCCAGGCGGCGCAGATCGCGCAGCCAGCCGCGTCGGGCGGCGTTGACGGACCCGTCAGTCATCGCCTTGCTCCGCTGGTTCGGCCCGGGGTTGCGGCACCCGCCCGCCTGGCACCGTGGCGAACGCATGGGTGGCAAAGGCCGGCAGGGCGACCGGCGTCGCGGTCACCGCGAACTCCAGACTGTTGGCCCCGGTACCCAGTGCGGCGAGGATCTCCGCATCCAGATGCAGGCGCCAGCGCCCTTCCGCATCCGGCTCCAGTTCGCCGCGCCGCGCGAGGCGGTCGTCGCCATCGAACAGCATCCAGCGCACCTCGTCGATGTCCTCATGCGGATACGGCTCGCCGCCAAAACGGATGTCGAGATCCAGACTGACCGCCTCGCCCAGCTCGGCGATCAGCGGGCCGTCCACGCTGACCTCGGGGATCCGCGGCTCCGCAAAGCGCAGCCACTTGTCCGCCGGATCGGGGAAGTCCTCGAAGCGGCGCAGCACCAGACTGCCCTCCACCGCGCGCACGCGGTGCAGGTAGAACGGCCCGTCGCCGACCCAGAAATGTCCGCGTTCGGCCTGCCACTGCTCCAGCGCCGCGTAGCGTTCGCGGATCTCCTCCGGATCGACCCACTCGCTCAGGGTCTCCTCGAACGGCAGCCGCTCCGCCGCGCGCGCCGCGCTCAGGTAGTCGCGCAGGATCTCCAGCGCCGGCCCGCCCACCAGGTTGGTCTGCTCCACGCCGCGCCGGTCGGCCTGACCGGTGGAAAAGGCCAGATCGCCCTGGCGCTCGGCCTCGATCCCCAGCCCCAGCACGTGCCAGGGCTGGGTGGCGGGCACGCGGTTGGCCACCAGGTTCTCCGCATCCGGGAACACCTGATCGCTGTAGACCTCCACCGTCAGCGGGTCGGTATCCGTGATGCGCCAGCCGCGGAAATGGCGCTCATAGACCGAAAACGTGGGTACATGCCCCGGATCGAACAGCGCGCTGTCCTCGTCGGCACGTTCGAAGGTCAGGATCCACGGCAGGATCATGTCGGCGACGGAGAACCGGGAACCATCGTGCCAGTGGCGATCCAGGTACCCGTCGTGGAATTCGATCTCGGTACGCGAACGCGCCGTCAGGCCCTCCGGTTCGGCCTCGTCCACCGTCACCTTGCGCCCTTCTGCGGCGTCCCAGCGCAGCCAGGCGTCGCCGGGCACCTCGATGCGCTCCACACTCTCCAGCTCCAACCAGTCCAGGGTGCGCCCGACCGGCGCGCCCTCTTCCACCGTGACCCGGGCGCGCGCGATGCGCTGCGGCCGATAGAGCCCGGTGAACGGATCGGCCAGCGCCGCCGGGTCCGACAGGGAACGCAGGATCATCTGATCGAAGATCCAGTTGGAACCGGCCACCGGGTTCCAGGGCTCGGTCAGCATGCTGGGCGTGCCGACCACCACGCGTCCGCCCAGGCCGTCGCGGAAACGCAGGGTATAGGGCCACAGGCCGGAGCCGGTCACGCCGCCGGCCAGATCCACCGCCACCTCGAGGTTCGCGGCATGCGGCCAGACGCTTTGCTGATCCACCAGCCAGATGCGCACCGAATCCTTCATGGCCAGCTCCAGCGCCCGGGCCATCAGCTCCTCGCGCTCTTCCACGGACTGATACTCGCGGCGTTCCAGGCGTTCGGCGAGCTCGTCCAGCTCGGGATCGGGATCGTAGGCCTGCCACAGCGGATCGGGGCGCCCGCGGGGAGTGTAGTAATAGTTGAAGTCGCCGCCGACATCGCGGTTGATGACCGTAGATATCCAGCCGCCGGTATACACGTGCCAGCGCCCATCGGCGGGATCACTGGCGATCCACAGGCGCGTCGCCTCGTCCGCGGTGCGGTACAGCCGCTCGGTCTCGAAACCGAGGTCCTCCAGCCGGTTGGCCACGTAGTCGCCCACCCGCTCGCGGTTGTCCTCGGTGCGGATCAGCACCCGGATGCGGACCGGCGCGCCGTCATGGAACCAGCGACCGTCGCGTCGCTCCGCGCCCAGGGCCTCCATGCGTTCGCCGATCACCCGGCGCGCGCGTTCGGCATCGTGGCGGTAACGGATCTCGAGCTCGCGCGCCGGTCCGGCCAGGCGTGCGTAGTCCGGAAAGGCGGTGTTCAGCGGGAGATAACGCGGCGTGGCGAGCCCGCCGTACAGCTCTTCCGCGATATGGCTGCGATCCACCAGCCAGTTCATCGCCTCGCGGATCTCGCGATCGGCGAAGGGGTTCAGCTGGCCGTCCTCGAACTCGGCCGGATTCAGCGTGAGCTCGGCCACCGAACCGCGCGAGAAATGATGCCCCACCGCGGGCGAAGCCTGGATCTGGCGGAACAGCGTGGCCGAATCCAGCCCCTGGCCGAACAGGTGGTGCGACCCCCGTTCGATCAGCGCGGTGATGCGGCCGGGGTCGGATTCCACGGTGAACACCACCTCGTCGACCAGCGCCCCCTTTCGCTCCGCCGGATCGCCCGACACGGGCTGCGGGGCGGCGGTATCTTCGCTGCGATCCCCCATCCACAGGGTGCCCGCGATCGCCACGGCCAGCAGGGCGAGGATCAGCAGGGGCAGCAGGCGGCGCAGGTCGATCAAGGGATCTCCTCGGGACTGGGGCTCAGGGCGTGGCGTCAGGGGCGGGTTCGTCGCGCAGCTCGTCGATCACTTCACGCACCTCGTCGGTGTCCCACTCGATGGCCTCGTTCACGGAATACCGCACCCGGCCCTCGCGGTCCAGCAGGAACGAGCTGGGGAAGGCGAACACGCCCCATTCCTGCGAGACCGCCCCATCCTCGTCCATCAGCACCGGGAAATCGACCTCGACCTCTTCCATGAATTCCAGGATGTGCTCGGGCGACTCGCGGAAATTGATCGACACGATCGCGAACTCGTCCTCGTCATACGAGCCTTCGAGGCGGTTCATCGAAGGGATCTCGTGCACGCAGGGCGGGCACCAGCTGGCCCAGAAGTTCACCAGCGTCACCTGACCCGCACGATCCTCCAGACGATGGGTCTCGCCGCGCGCGGCGGTCAACTCGTAGCCGGGCGGCTCCTCGGGCTCGCGCTCGACCATCCCGTGCTCGCTGCCCAGCGGCTGGTCGCGCTCCGCGTCCAGTTCGGCGACCTGCGCCGGGCGCGGCAGGCCCGCCAGCACGCGCGCCGTGGCCAGCAGTTGCCGCGGGGTTCGCCCGACCGCGTCACTGCCCGCCTCCTCGGGGCGCATGTAGTAGTCGCGCTCGCCGGCGATGATGCGCGCCAGCGCCGGGCTGCCGGCCGCGTACAGATGCCGCATCAGTTCCGGCAGGCGGGCCGCATGGGCCCCCTCGGCGGGCTGGAACACCGCCACCGGCATGTTGGTCGCATCCACGATCCCGAACAGCTCCGGGTCATCCCCGGCGGCAGGGGTACCGCGATACAGGTTGGGGAACAGCAGGATCGCGCCGGCCACGGCATCCGGGTCGTCGGTCGCCAACTGCCATTCGCGCAGCCCACGCAGCGCGGGCACGCCCATGCGGTCGGAGGCCACCAGGGTCACCGGGGCATAACCCCGCGCCCCGGCCTCCTCCAGCAGCGCCGCGGCGGGCTTGCCCTCCAGCCCTCGCACGGTGGAACTCGAGCGTTCCAGCAGCAGCGAATCGAGCAGGTCCACCACCCACACCGTGGCGCCCTGCTCCGCCAGTTCGCCCAGCAGTTCGCGCGGGGCATCCAGATGCTCGGCGGCCGGGATCAGCCAGATGAACAGCGGACCCGTGCCTTCGGCCTCACCAGGGCTCTCTACCTCCAGCAGATCCCCGCCATCCAGTTCGATGGTGAACTCCTTCGCCGCGTCGTCGGCCAGCAGGCCCGACGGCAGGAGGAGAAGGACCAGCCACAGCAGCGCACGCCCCGTCCGGGACCACGGAATCGACCGCACATTGAACCTCGCGAATGGTGGGATAACCGGAAACCCGAAACGCCTACTCCATGAAGAGATAGGTTCGATTGATGTTGGTCCGATGCCAGTCGCCGAAATGTTCCAGATGCTCGAACTGCGGGGCATCACCAAGGTCGTCCACCGCCTCCTGCAGCGAGGCCCAGTCTTCCAGCGCCTGTTCCACGCCACTGATCACGAACCGCAGGTAGTCCCCGGTTTCCGCGGTCACGAGGTCCATGCCCGCGACGTCCCCGTGGCCGGGCACCACGGCGGCCGGTGCCTTCTCTTCCAGCTTTTCCACTGCGGTCAGCCAGGCCACCGGATCGCTCCACGGATGGATGCCCAGCATGCGGTCGAGATAGACCATGTCCCCGGAGAAGAAGACATCGGTCTGCGGCAGGTACACCACCGCGTCGCCGGGGAAATGGGCATCCGCCCAGAACTCCAGATGGAATTCGGTGCCGCCGATCTTCAGCTCGTGGCGGTCACCTTCCAGCGGCTCGTCGGTCACCACGGCCTCGGTACCCTCGAAACGGTCTTCGAGGATCCCCGACATGCGTTCGATGTGGTCGTCGGCAAAATCCCTGCGGGTCTCGGCCGTACGTTCCAGGGTGATCAGCTCGCCCCCCTGCTCGCGGAAATAGCCATCGGCCATCCAGCGGTGATCCTGCGAACCGATGCCGATGACATGGGTGACCGGCTGATCGGTGACCTCGCCGATCGCGGCCTCCAGCATCTCGCCAAAGGCGTACGACGGACCGGAGTCGATCAGCACCACCCCCTCGTCGGTCACCACGAAGCCCAGATTCATGGTCAGCCCGAGGTTGTCGTAGCTGCGCCCGTCGATGGAGCCAATGATCGCGTACACGTCTTCCGCCACACGCACCGGCTGCAGTTCGTCCACCCGTTCCAGGTCGCTGGTGCGGGCATCACTCAGGCGCTCGTTCGGCCCCGGGACCTCGACCTCGCTCCCCGCGTCGGCACTCAGCGGAGCGGCCATGACCAGCCACAGGCATCCGGCCATCATCCATTGCAGTCTCTCCATCAGGTAACCCCCGAGCGGTCGTTATTGATTATCCATGGGACGCCTGGCGCGCCGGTTCATTCCCACCACTCGCGGGGAATGCAGGACGCACCATCGCCGTCCATGCTTAAAGAGTCCGTCTTGCGCGCCCGACCGCGGAAGGCGATCTCGGGCTACGGGACACTCGGGAGGAACGCCATGCAACACCGCCAGACCACGTTCATATTTGCCGGCACCGCCGCGCTTGGCCTGATGCTCGCCGGGGCCGCCCCCGCGATCGCCGACACCGACCGCTCGATGGGCGAACCGGTGGCCGTCGGGATGACGGCCGGCACTACGCATACAACCGTCGCGCGCGACGAGGAACGCGACCGCCGGATCCCCGACGAGTCCTGCCCGGCCTGACGGCACCCGGCCGGCGCCGGGCATCAAGGGGTCAGCCGCAGTCCGCCGGCCTTCCCGCGAATGGGGGGACCGGCGGGGTTTCTCCGGCACTGTTCGCGAACGCGAACAGCCCGCGCCCGCGATCCTTGGCACGGTACATGGCCTGATCGGCCGCATGGATCAGGGTGTCGCCGTCGCGCCCGTCTTCCGGGTAAACGGCAATGCCCACGCTGGATCCGATGTGGATCTCGTGATCACGCACGTGGAACGGCGCCCGCAGCGCGTCAATGATCTTCTGCGCCACCACACCCGCATCGGCCTCGCGCTGGATATCCCGCACCAGCACGATGAACTCGTCCCCGCCCAGCCGCGCGACCAGGTCGCTCTCGCGCACGGTCTCGCGCAGGCGTGCGGCCACGGCCTGCAGGATCTCGTCGCCCACCGCATGTCCCAGGGCATCGTTGACCGGCTTGAAGTGATCCAGGTCCACGAACAGCACGGACACGATGTCGCCGTGGCGTCGCGCCTGCCCCAGCGCCAGATCGAGATGCTGATGGAAGGCGGTCCGGTTCGGCAGATCGGTCAGCGGATCGGCGTGCGCCAGATGGTCCAGGCGCTGCTGGGCCTCCTTCCAGCGGGTGATGTCCTCGAAGGTCACGATGAAATGGGTCGGCTGCCCCATCTCGCCGCGGACCGCGATCACCGTGGTCCAGGTGTAGCAGGGCCCGCCATCGCGCCGGCGCTTGACCAGCTCGCCCTCCCAGCGGCCGGCGCTGTGCACCGCGGCCTCGATGGTTTCCAGCAGGGCCGGGTCCTGGTATTCCGAATCCAGCAGTTCGCCCATCGGCCGGCCGTGCACCTCGCCCGGCTGGTACCCGGTGATGGACATGAAGGCGGGGTTCACCTTGAGCACACGCTGCCCCGCATCGGTGATCAGCAGCCCCTCGGAGGCGTTCTCGAATACCTGAGCCGCCAGGCGCAGCTCGTCTTCCATGGCCTTGCGCTCGGTGACATCGCGCAGGATCGCCAGGCTGGCGTCATCCCCGTCCCAGGTCAGGGCGGTCACGTGCATCTCGGCGACGCGCGGGGCCTCGCCGGGAGGCAGCACGTCGATCTCGGTGCGTCCGGGAGCCGTCGGGAAACCGAACCCGGTGCCCCTCAGGGCCTGCAGGTCGCGCCCGAACAGCCGGCTGGCGGCCGGGTTGGCATAGCGCAGAACGCCCGCCGAGTCCACCACGATGATGGCATCGGCGGAGGCCTCGAGGATCGCCCGCAGGCCGTCGCCCGACGGACCCGAGCCGGCGAAGTCGCCGCCCCCGTCGCCCGCCCACAGCACGGCGCCGGGCACCGCGGCCGGGGGCATCGAAAGATCCGTATTCGGCATCATGTGTCTTCTTCTCCAGGCTGCACATGCACGGGATGGCCTTCGAGGATGCCCTCCACGCCGCGGAAGGGCTCGCCGACATGCATCCCGCGACCGTCGATGTTGAAGCGCCGGATCCCGGCGTCATGCCCCGCGCCGCGCATCTTCAGCACGGCCAGGCCGCGATGGACCCGCCCGCGCATCTCGACATAGCGCAGGACAATGATGGAATCGGTCAGGGTGGAGATGTGCGCCTCGGTCACCGAGGCGCCGCCCATCAGCGACGGCGTGGAGGCGGTGAACAGTCCGGCGATCTGACGCTCCTTGATGAACGAGGTCAGGCTGATCACGAACTCGCGGAACCCGCGCGGGGTCGCCACGCGCTCCAGCGCAGTCAGGCTGTCGAGGGCGACCCGGTCCGGGCGGAAGCGGTCGATCTCCTCCTTGATCCGGACCAGGTGGTCCTCCAGTCCGGCGGCCTCGGGGTAGTCGCAGCGGATCGCCAGGTTCCCGGCCTCCTCCGCCGGGGCATAATCCACACCCCACCCGCGCGCGTTGCGCATCAGCTGTTCGCGGCTTTCCTCGAAGGCAAACAGCATGCAGCGTTCGCCGGCGGCCAGTCCGCCCGCGGTGAACTCCGTCGCCATCAGGGTCTTGCCGGTGCCGGTAGCACCGGACACCAGCACGATCGAGTCGCGGTAGAAACCGCCGCCGCACATCCGGTCCAGCTCGTCGTTGCCGGAGGTCGTGCGCACGTCGGTGGAATGCTGGGTCAGCTCCATCGCCGACAGCGGGATGGCGATCAGCCCGCCCTCCGGCAGGATGGTGAACGGGTACTCGCCCTTCTGGTGCTGCGTACCGCGGAACTTGAGGATCTCCAGCGTGCGCCGGCGGGTCTCGTTCTCCAGGATGTTGCGCAGGATCACCACGTTGTCGGCGACGAACTCCTCGACCCCGTGACGGGCCACGGGGCCGTATTCGGTCTCGCGTTCGGCGGTCATGACCGCCGTTACGCCCAGGGCCTTCAGCCGGGAGGCGATGCGGAACAGGTCACGGCGTACCTGGCGCGTGTCGGGGAAGCGCGAGAACATCGCGCCCAGGGAGTCGATCGCCAGACGGCGGGCCCCGCTGCGCTCCACCGCATGCTCGATGCGCGCCACCAGGGCCCCGAGGTCGTAGCTGCCGGCCTCCACCGTCTCCTCGTCCGGATCCGGCGACACGTCCACGAAGGTCCAGCGACCGTCGGCTTCCCATTCCGCCATCGGCCAGCCGAATGCACTGAAATTGCGCCGCAGATCCGCGGGCGACTCCTCGCACGTCACGAACACCCCGGGGGTGGCATCGCGCTGGATACCGGCAGCCAGGAACTGGCCGGCAAACACCGTCTTGGCACTGCCCGGGGTACCGGCAACCAGCGTGGTGCGCCCCTCGGGCAGACCGCCACGGGCGATCGCGTCGAACCCCGGGATCCCGGTGGCCAGCTTGTCGATTCCTCCACCCATTTCTGCGGTCATTGCAGGGACTCCCGCTGCCCGGGCGTCACCAGCTCCAGCCCGTGCAGCACTTCGTCGCGGTCGGAGAGATCGCCGATGATGCGGCGGATCGGCGGAGGCAGCTCACGGATCAGGGTGGGGGTGGCGACGATGCGCTCGTTCTCGCCGCGCTCGGGATTTTCGAGCACGTCGATCACCTCGATCCGATAGCGTCCCTGGAGTTCTTCTTCACAGATGGCCTGCAGATTGGCCAGTGCCCGTGCGGACCGGGCCGTCTGCCCCGTCACGTACAGGCGGAGCAGGTATTCCTGCGCCACGTATCCTCCCCGGACGGCGATTGCGCCCTTGTCTCGAGCGGGGAATTATCCGGAAGCCTCCCGCCATGCGTCAACGCAACCCGGTCCGGGCGGGGGGAGTCTTCAGCGGCGCGGCTCATCCGCCCGGGCACCCGCTCCCCATTCGCACCGCAGCCGCTCGCGATTGAGCGCCAGCCACTGCAGCGCGATCACCGGCCCGGCCGAGTCGATACGGCCGTCGTGCATCAACTGCATTGCCTCGTCGAAGGGCACGGTGAACACCCGGATGTCCTCGTCTTCCTCGTGCAGTCCGTGCACACCGCCCACACCCAGACTGTCCACCTCACCACAGTAGATCCGCAGCGACTCGGAATTGCCGCCGGGGCTGACATACACCTCCTGCATGAACTCGATGCGCGCCGGGTTCACCCCCGCTTCCTCGAAGGCCTCGCGCCGCACCACGGCTTCCGGCTCCTCGCCCGGTTCGATGACCCCGGCGACGAACTCCAGCAGCCAGGGTCCGGCCGGCTTCTCCAGCGCGCCGATGCGGAACTGCTCGATCAGCACCACACGGTCGGCCACCGGGTCATAGGGCAGCAGCACGGCCGCATGTCCGCGTTCGAAGCGCTCGCGCGTCAGCGGCCGGCTCCAGCCACCGCCGAACAGCCGGTGGCGCACCGTATAGCGGGCCATACGGAAGAAGCCCTCGAACAGCGACTCGCGCTCGAGGACCTCGACGTCTCCGGGGCCGAGCCCCGGGCGGCGGCCATCGCCGGCGCTCACGGGGCCTCGACCTCGTCGATGTCCTGGCGCAGCAGCTCCAGGCGTTCCTGCACCGGCTCCGGGTATTCCGCCTGCCGACGACCGCCGACATGCTCGGCGAGAAAGCCCTCCAGGCCGGCAAAGAACGCCAGGCGGTTGGTCTCGTTGACGAAACCGTGGCCCTCGTCCAGCGCCAGCAGGTACTCCACCGGATGCCCGGCGTCGCGCAGCGCGACCACGATCTGGTCCGACTCGGCCTGCTTGACGCGCGGGTCGTTGGCCCCCTGGGCCACCAGCAGCGGCGACTCGATGCGGTCAACATGGAACAGCGGCGACTGCTCCTTCAGCCGCTCGCGGTCCTCCGGATCGTCCGGGTCACCCACACGACCGTGCATGCGCTTGATCCCCGCTTCCCAGTACGGCGGGATGGACTCCATCAGGGTGATCAGGCTGGACGGCCCCACCATCGACACCCCGGCGGCGTAGAGCTCCGGGGTCCAGGTCAGCCCGGCCAGGGTTGCGTAACCCCCGTAGGAGCCGCCGTAGATCGCCACCCGGTCCGGATCGGCGATGCCCTCGTCGATCAGATGTTTCACCCCGTCGGTCACGTCGTGCTGCATCACGCCGGTGCCCCACTCCTGATTGCCGGCATTGAGAAACGCCTTGCCAAAACCGGAGGAACCGCGGAAATTCGGCTGCAGCACGGCGTAACCACGGTTGGCGAGGAACTGCACCTGTCCGCTGTAGCCCCAGGTGTCGCGCACCCAGGGACCGCCGTGCGGCATCACCACCAGGGGCAGGTCCTCGGCCTCCGCCCCGCGCGGCAGGGTCAGGTAGCCCGGGATCTCGGTGCCGTCGCGGGCCTCGTAGCGGATCGGCTCCATGTACGCCAGCACATCCTCGGGAAGATCCGGCCGCGTGCGGTACAGGCGTTCCAGCTCGCGTTCGCGCAGATCCGCCACCCAGGCACTGCCGGGATCCACGTCGCGCTGCACGCCCACGGTCCACACGTCCTCGTCTCGGGTCCGCGAGGTGAACGACAGCTCCGCATCGCCCAGCTCCGAGCGCAGCCAGTCCAGCGCCTGCCCGAATTCCTCGTCGTGCGCGTAGATCCGCTGCCGGTCGCCGGTGTACTGCGTCGCCAGCAGGCGGTGGTCCTCGTCGGAAAACAGCGCGCGACCGAGATCCACCTCACCTTCCGGGTCGCGGTGCACCCGGGTCTCCTCGCCGGAATCCGGGTCGAACAGGACCAGCTCGCTCAGATCGCGATCCTCGCCCGCGTTGGTGCGCAGATAGAGCCTGGCGCCGTCCGCGTGGAAGCCGGCCAGCGAGCAGCTCTCGCCGAACTCGCAGGCGTGGACCTGCCGAAAATCATCCTCGCCATCCACGCGCAGGATCTCGCTCCCGCCATCACCGGTGGTGCGCGTCGCCTTGCGCAGCTCGCCTTCGTGGAAATGCCAGCCTTCGATCTCCGCGGTGTTTTCCGCCACGAGCTCCCGCTCGCCCGAGGCGATGTCGACCCGGTAGACGTCGTGCAGCCGGGGATCGCGGTCGTTCAGCCCCACGAACAGTTCGCCCGGGGCTTCGCGGGGCACGTGAAAGATGCGTGCACGTACACCGTCCCCGCCGGCCAGGTGACGGGATTCGGGGTATTCACCGGCTTCGGGGTCGGGTTCGGCCGGGGCCTGCAGGGCGCGGATCTCGAAGTCCTCGTCACCGTCGGCATCGCGCGCATACAGAAGGTACTCGCCATCGCGCGACCAGAAAAAGCCCGAGACCGACCGCTCTTCGGTGGTGACCGGCTGCGCCTGCTCGACCGGCTCGCCCCGCGCCACCACATGGATGTTCATCGCCCCCTCGTAGGGTCGCAGGAAGGCGACACGATCGCCGTCCGGGGAGATCCGCGCGGAGGCGTATTCCGGGTCACGGAAGAAGCGTTCCAGCTTCACCAGCGGCGGCGCCTCCTCGGTCCACGGGCCGGCGCCCTCCTCGGCCGGTGCGGTCTCGATCTGCGCACCGGCAAGGGCCGGCAGCGTCAGCAGCAGCGCACCCATGATCGCGGTGCGCCCGCGGGGGCCTCTGGCCCGGTCGCGCGCGCCGCGCCGGTTCGTCCTGTCCAGCGTCTCCTGCATCACGTCCCCCCCAGTCGTTCTGACTACAGGGTGACAGCACTGGACAGTTCGCGGTTCCGCCGCCGGCTCGGGAACTTCCCTCCCTGTTCCCCATCTACCGGAGAGATTCCGGCAAAAGGCCAGCTTCCCGAAAGGAGCCGCGTGCCGCACCCGCCGGGAATCGGCCGGAATAACGAATCACCGATGCGACACAATCGACATCTGGACGCAGTCTGATTTGCATTACATATAAGCATTCAACTACATTCGAAAACGCTTACATACCACCCAAACGGGAGACGTACCCCATGCGTACCATCAAGACCCTCGCTGCCGCCGCCGTCCTGACCTTTGCCGGCGCCAGCGCCGTTCAGGCCGACGAACCCTCGAAGATGTTCGCCAGCGTCACCTCCGGTGACGAACACACCCAGTTCATGTCGATGGTGCTGGCCAACCAGGCCATGGGCCAGGGCCAGGAAGTGCGCGTGCTGCTGTGCGGCCCGGCCGCCAAGATGGCGACCGACGACTTTGACGGCGCGACCATGCAGCCCGCCGACCGCAACGCCCAGCAGCTGCTGATGAACCTGATCAACAACGGTGCGAAGGTCGAGACCTGCGCCATCTTCCTGCCCAACACCGACTACACCGAAGAAGACCTGATCGACGGCGTCACCCCGGCCGACCCGGAAGACGTGGGCGCCTACATGGCCGACCCGACCGTGCGCTACTTCTCCAACTAAGCCGCACGCTGCCCGGCACCCCGGGCAGATCCCCGAGGGCCCTCCATCCGGAGGGCCCTTTTTTATGGGCGGGTCGGCTCAGCCGGCGTCGGGGGCGTGCGGTTCGATCTGCAGCAGGGTGCGCAGACGGGCTTCGTTGCGAACGATGTCGGCGAGGGTGTAGCGGTCGAGCACGGCGAGGAAGGCGTCGCGCGCCTCGTCGAGCAGGGGCTTGAGGCGGCAGGCCGGCGCGACCGGGCACCATGGCCGGGTGCAGTCGATCACTTCCAGCGTGGGTTCCATGTTGCGCACAACTTCGCCGAGGTTGATCTCCTCGGGCGCCACCGCCAGCCAGATCCCTCCGCCCTTGCCACGCCGGTTGGCCAGATAGCCGAGCCGCCCCAGGCGGTGCACGATCTTCACCATGTGGTTGCGCGGGACCTCGAAGCGCTCGCTGATCTCCGAGACCGTGGTGCGGCCACCATCGGGCTGCACGGCCACGAACAGAAGCACGCGCAGGGCATAGTCCGTATGGCGGGTAAGCTGCATGGCACCGACCTTTTGCAGAAAGGCCGGCCCATGCGCAACGCCGGGGCCGGCCCTTGTATTAGCTTTAACTAATTCAGCATACCCGCACCCGCCGGCACGCGTCGAACATCGGGCCCGTCACTCCCATGTCACCGGTGTCATTGGAGCACGTCGGGCCCGAACACCTCGTGGACGATCCGTTCCGGGGGGATACCGGCATCTGTCAGACGATCGCGCTGGTCACGAATGAACGGCAACGGGCCGCTCAGCCGCACCTCCGCCGCGGGCGGCAGCATGTCCGATGCGACCCGCGTCGGGTCGACGCGCCCGGCGTACTCGTGCGGCTCCCGCGCATCGCCGTCCTCCAGGAACACGGCGACCTTCAGGCGTTCCGGGTGGCGGGCCCGGAGGGCTTCGATTTCCCCCGCGAATGCCCGCACTTCGCGTTCCCGCACGCCGTGCAGCAGGGTCACGGGGCGCGGCATCCCCGCCCGGTCCAGCTCGTGCAGCATCGACAGCAGCGGGGTGATCCCGACGCCCCCGGCGACCAGCACCAGCGGATGCTCGCCGGGCGGCAGGACAAAGTCGCCGGCGGGCGCGCTGACCTCCACGCAATCGCCCTCGCCCAGCGCGTCGTGCAGCCGACCGGATACCCGGCCATCCGGAGCGCCGTTGCCGGCTTCCCGCTTCACCGAGATCCGCAGGGCGTCGCTGCCCGGCGGGTGGGTCAGGGAATACTGCCGCGGCTGAACGATGCCCTCCTCCAGCAGATCCATGCGGACCGAGACATACTGCCCCGGCCGGTGCTCGGGAATCGCGCCGCCGTCCTCCGGCACCAGCTCGAACGAGGTGATCTCGCGGCTTTCGGGCATCTTGCTGTGGATGCGGAAGCGCCGCCAGCCGGTCCAGCCACCGGTCTGCGCGGCCTGTTCATCGTACAGCGACTGTTCGGCGTCGATCAGGATCCGGGCCAGCTCCCAGTACGCCTGTTCCCAGGCCCCGACGATCTCCGGTGTGGCCGCCTCGCCCAGGACCTCGCCCATCGCCCCCAGCAGATGCTCCCCGACGATCGCGTACTGATCCGCGGTCACTCGCAGGCTCACGTGCTTGTGTGCGATCCGGCGCACGGTGTCTTCCAGCACCTGCGGCTCGTCGATGTGCTCGGCCCACGCCATCACCGCGCGGGCCAGGGCCTGCGGCTGTTCTCCCGCGGCCTGATGCGCCTGGTTGAAGACGTTCCTGAGCTCCGGATGGGCCTCGAACATCCGGGCGTAGAAGCGCCGGGTGATGGTTTCGCCGTGCTCCGCCAGCACGGGCACGGTGGATTTGACGATCTCGCGGGTCCCGGATTCCAGCATGCAGACATTCCTCGGTATTCAGGTGGAGCCGGGAACGCTAATCGAAGGTGTATCCTTATTGCAAGTTAGATTTTATTACTGTGGGTTGCAAAACCCCTTGTTCAAAATTCCGACGCCTTGATCCCGACACCTTCCGACTATAAGGTGTATCTGTTATCAAGCTTTATGGAATGGAGAAAGGCGTGCTGACGCGCAACCGTCTGTTCATCACCATCGCTCTTGTCTATGCCCTGCTCGGTGGCGGGGTGGCCGTCCTCTGGCTGCTGGCGCCGGGCACGATCCCCGGTGATGCGGTGCGCCTGCATGCCCACCTGATGCTGCTGGGCTTCGTCACCATGATGATCTACGGGATCGGCCTCCATGCCCTGCCCCGCTTTTCGGGACGCAACCTGTTTTCCGAGCGCACCGCCGATGTCCAGTTCGTGCTGGCCAACGCCGGACTGCCGGCGATGGCCGCCGGGTGGCTGGCCGGCAGCCGCGAGATCCTGCTCGCGGGGGGCCTGCTGACCTGGGCGGCCATGCTGCTGTTCACCCTCAACATCCTGCTCACGGTGCGCCGGCGCGGCCCCGGGGAGGCCTGATCATGAGCGAATATCGCGGCTGCGAGATCCCCGAGGATCTCTACTACGATCTGGATTACCTGTGGGCCCGCGAGGAGGCCGACGGCAGTTTTACCCTGGGGCTGACCGACCCGGCGCAGACCATGGCCGGGCGCCTGCAGTACACCACCTTCAAGCGCCCCGGCACGCACCGCAGGCAGGGCAAGACGCTGGCACGGCTGGAATCCGGCAAATGGGCCGGCGGAGTGCCCGCACCGTTCGACGGCACTATCGAGGAGGTGAATGCCGCGGTGACCGCACAGCCCGACCTGGTCAACCGTGCACCCTACGACGAGGCCTGGCTGCTGCGCCTGCGCCCGGACGACCCGGAGACCGCGCGCGAACACCTGTACACCGGGGAGCGGGCCCGCGAGTCGCTGGAACAGTGGATCGAACGTTACGGCGTCCAGTGCATGCGCTGCGCCGACTGATCCCGGAGGCACGCATGCGCGTACAGCTTCTGGTCTCTCAATGGTGCCCCTCCTGCGATTCGGCCGAGGCCGTGTGGAGCCGGATCGCAGCCGAACGCGAGTTCGACTTCAGCGTGGTGGACATGGGCACGCCCGAAGGCCGCGAACTGGTCCAGCGGCTGCGCCTGAAGACCGTCCCCGCAACGGTCGTGGACGGCGAACTGCGCGGGGTCGGTGTGCAGAGTCCGGAGGAGGCGCGCGAAATCGTGGCCGGCACGCCCGAGCGCAGCGGCCACTCGGCGCCGGTGGGCATCGCCCTGGCGCCGTCCAGCCGTGCCCATCTGCTGTCCGCGGTCGTGTGGCTGGCGATCGCCGGGGGCCTGCTGGCGCTGCACGGCGACCTGCTTCCGCCCGGCGGGCCGTGGCCGGGTGCACTGCATGTCTTCCTGCTCGGGTTCGTGACCCCGTTCATCGCCGGACTGGCGGAACACATGATCCCGCGTTTCATGGAGCGGCCGGTGCGCGCGGGCCCGTGGTCCTGGACCCAGTGGGGCCTGCTCAACGCCGGGGCAGCCGTCACCGCCATCGGCGGCTGGCTCGTCGGTCCGGCACTGGCCGCCGCCGGGATCACCCTCGCCACGGCCGGGCTGGCGCTGCTGACCCTGCGCCTGTGGCCGGCCCTGTGGCCCGCGGCGGCGTCCGACCACTGACGGACCGAACCGCTGTCCGAACCGCTGTCCGGGACGGGCATTGCCCTGCCCGCGAACGGGACACTTCTCGGCAGACGCCGCGCCCTCTATCCTGTGCGCCCGTTTCCCGACGACCCACGGTCGCGGTGCCCCGATGTCCAGCACGGATCCCCTGCCTGATCAGAACCTTGCGCCCCCGCCGGAGCCAGCCTGGGTCCGGCGCCGGCCGGACCCGGACGTGGAGGCCGCGGCGCGCGCGGCCGGACTGACCCCGCTGCAGGCCCGCCTGATCGCCGCCCGGGTGAGCGAGACCGACCCGGATGTCCTGCGGGCCGGCTTTGTCGAACGCCCGCTGCGCGCCCTGACGCCCCCCGATGCCCTGCCCGATCTGGACACGGCGGCACGGCGCATCCTGCGGGCGCTGGAGGCCGGCGAGACCGTGGCCCTGGAAACCGACCACGACGTCGACGGGGTCACCAGTCACGCGCTTTTGTATCGCGGCCTGACCCGGGTACTGGGTCACCCGGAGGTGCGTCTGCGGTCCTGGATCGGCCACCGGCTGCGCGAGGGCTACGGCCTGTCCGATGCCCTGGCCGACCGTATCCTCGCCGCCCGCCCCCGGCCGGATCTGGTGATCACCGCCGACAACGGCTCCGGCGACGAGGCACGCATCGCCCGCCTGCACGCCGCCGGCATCGACACCATCGTCACCGACCATCACGTGATCCCGACAGACGGCGTGCCCGCCTCGGCGCTGGCCTGCGTCAGCCCGGCGCGCAGCGACAGCCGCTATGGCGACCCCGCCATCGCCGGCTGCATGGTGGCCTGGCTGCTGCTGATGCGCGTCCACCGCCTGCGCCAGCAGGACACCGGCCGCGAGGACGCCGCCGGACGCACGCTGCTGATCGACCTGCTGGCCGAAGTGGCCGCGGGCACTGTGGCCGACTGCGTGACGCTGGGCGACAGCCTCAACAACCGGGTGGTGGTCCATCAGGGCCTGCGGCGCATGAACGCCGACAACGCGCGGCCCTGCTGGCGGGTCGCGGCGCGGCGGCTCACCGGCGGCGAGCGCCCGCTGGACGAATCCGACCTGGCCTTTGGTCTGGGCCCGCGCATCAACGCCCGCGGCCGCCTGGACGAGGCAATGGCCGGGGTCCGCTTCCTGCTGGCGGAGGACGAAGCGGAAGCCGAGCACTGGTGGTCGGCTCTGGACGAGGAGAACGACAATCGGCGCCGCATCGAGCGCGAGCTCACCGTGCGTGCGCGTGAGGAGGCCGCCCGGGCCGCCGCCCGCGGGGTCTCGGGTCTGTGCCTGTGGCTGCCCGACGGCCACCCGGGGGTACACGGCATCATCGCCTCGCGCATGGTCGAGGCCCGCGGCCTGCCGGTGCTGTGCGTATCGCCGGTATGGGAGTGCGACCGGCGGGTGACCGGCTCCGCGCGCGGGGTACCCGGCTTCCATGTCGCCGATGCATTCGCCGCGATGGCCGCCACCGAACCCGATCTGCTGGAGAAATACGGCGGCCACGCGCAGGCAGGCGGCCTGACGCTGGCCCGCGCCGACCGCGAACGCCTGGCTCGTGCCTGGGAACGGGTCTGCGCCGACAGTCAGCGCGAGCACGGCTGGACACCCGGCCCGGTGCTGGAGATCGATGGCGAGGGCCCGTCCCCGCGTGCCCTGGCGGCCGGGACCCTCGAGCAGATCGACGCCCTGGCGCCCTGGGGCCGCGGTTTCCCGCGCCCGGTGTTCGTCTGGGAGGGAGTACTGCGCGGCCTGCGCCGGATGGGCGACGGACGCCATCTGCGGCTGCGTCTGGAGACGGCCGATGGTGACTTGCAGGGGATCTGGTTCAATGCGCTGGAACCGGATGCACGGGATCCGTGGCCGCCGGGAACCCGGATACAGCTTGCGGGGTCTCCTGAATGGAACCATTACAACGGCACGTCAAGGCTGCAGGTCCGCATTCACGCGGCGCGGTGGGCGGCCGTGGGGAGAAAACCATGAAGTTCGTTCGCCAGTCCCTCATCGTCACCATCGTTGGCGGCACCGCCCTGGCCCTGGCCGCCTGCACCCACCCTCCCACCCGCGAACAGACCGGCGCGGTCATCGGCGGCGCGGCCGGGGGCGTCATCGGCAGCCAGATCGGCGGCGGCCGCGGGCAGATGGCCGCCACCATCGCGGGGACCCTCGCCGGTGCGGCCATTGGCGGTGCCATCGGCCGCTCCATGGACGAGGTCGACCGCATGCGCGTGCAGCAGACCCTGGAGACCGCCCCAGACCGCGAAACCCGGGAGTGGCGCAATCCCAACACCGGACAGCAGTACCGGGCCACGCCGAAACGTACCTATGAACGCGACGGCCGCCCGTGCCGCGAATACGAAGTCCTGGCGACCATCGACGGCGAAGCGGAGACCATCACCGGCACCGCCTGCCGCGACGTCTACGGCAACTGGGTCATGCAGTAGCCCGAGGCGGCGCGGGCCGTGCGGCTTCACGCCCGGCTAACGGAATGGCCCATTGGGTATATTGTTCCGCCGTGTGAATTCCCTCAAGGTCTGGCCAAGATCCTGAATCGGAGGGACCTTCACCCATGCATTCACCCATGCATCCGCCCGGGCACCCCGCCCCCCTGCGCGCGGACCTGCCCGGGCCCGCACCGGGCGCGTCCCCCGGGACCCCGTCGCAGGCAGCCGCGTCCGGCGACCTGCTCCGGATCGAGCGGGACGCCCCGCCGGACCTTTGTCTGACCCTCCGGCGCCGACGCTGGTGGCAGCGCCTGCTGCGCCCTTTGCTGGGGCCGCTGGAACGCCCCCTGCCGGATTCACGGCTGACCCGGCGTGTGCGCATTCGCGCCGCCTCTGCAGCGGATCACGAGGCCCTCAGGACCAGCCCCAGCGCGCAGACCGCGCTGGTCGACCTGTTCCGCGCCGAACGCCACTGGCCGGTGGATATCGTGACCGTCGGCTTCGACAACGGCCGGGCGCGGATCGACGGCCGGATTCTCGAACCCCTCGATGAAGAACGGTCGCGGCGGCTGCACGCGGAACTGCATGCTCATCTCGATGCCGCCTCGCATGCCCTGGCGATGACCTTCAAGGGCCGCGCGGGCCGGCGGGCGCAGCGTGCCGCGGGAGCCTCGCCCGTGGTCATGCTCGGCCTGCTCGCCCTGGGCCTGGTGGCCATCCTCGTGGTGGCCCTGCTCTGACGACGGTGGACGTCCCCACCGGGGCGCGGCACACTCCCGCCTTTCGCATTCACGGGAGGACGTCATGGCCGCGGACATCGAACAGGGTCGCCAGAAACTCGCCTGGGCAAGGGAGCACATGCCGGTGCACGCCGCCCTGCGTGAACGCCTCGGCCACAGCCGGCCGCTGGCCGGCATCACCCTGGGTGTCTGCTCTCATGTGGAGGCCAAGACGGGCGTGTTCGTCGAGACGCTCGCCGCCGCCGGCGCCGAGGTAGTGTTCACCGGCAGCGAGCCGGGCTCCAGTCAGGACGATGTGGTCGCCGCCCTCAACGAGCAGGACGGCATCACCGGCTACGCCCGGCGCGGGGTCTCCGAGGCGGAGCTGGAGGCGCTGCACCTACAGGCGCTGGACCACGGACCGACCTTCATCCTCGACGACGCCGCCGAGCTGACCGCGCGGCTGGTCCACCAGCGCCCGGCGCTGCTCGACGGCTTCATCGGCATGTGCGAGCAGACCACCACCGGTGTCCAGCGGCTGCAGGCGATGGCGCGCGCCGACGCCCTGCCGTTCCCCGCCTATGCGGTGAACAACACGCCGATGAAGCACGAGTTCGACAACATCCACGGCACCGGCGAGTCGTCGCTCACCAACCTGCTGCTGACCACCAATCTGCTGCTGGCCGGCAAGCGGGTGGTGGTGGCCGGCTTTGGTGACTGCGGTCTCGGCATCGCCGGCAAGGCGCGGGCACTGGGGGCCCGGGTGGCGATCACCGAGATCGAACCGCGCCAGGCACTGCGCGCCCACATGGCCGGCTTCGAGGTCATGCCAATGCTGGAGGCGGCCGCCTGGGGCGAGATCTTCATCACCACCACCGGCAACCGCGACGTGATCCGCGCCGAGCACTTCGAGGCGATGGCCGACGGCGCGCTGCTGGCCAACGCCGGCCACTTCAACGTGGAGATCGACGCCGAGGCGCTGGCGGGGCTGAGCGTCGAGCCGCCGCACGAAGCGCGGCCGGGCATCATGGAGTATCGCCTGGCCGACGGCCGCCGCCTGCATCTGGTCTGCGAGGGGCGGCTGGTGAATCTGGCCACGCCCACCGCCATGGGCCACCCGGCCGAGGTGATGGATCAGACCTTCGCCATGCAGATCGTCGCCGCCTGCCATCTGGTCGAGCGCGCGGCGGGGCTGGAGCCCGGTGTCCACCCGGTGCCCGACGCGGTGGACCGCGAGGTGGCCGAGCTCAAGCTGGAGACCCTGGGCATCGGCCTCGACACCCTGACCGAGTCGCAGCAGCGCTTCCTCTACGCCTGGCGCGACGATCAGATCAAGGGGGTCTGAGCACCCCCCTAGCCGCGCTCGGCCTCGGCGGCGAGCAGTTCTTCCAGCCAGTGCCCGCCACGATCCGCCTTGGTGCTGAGATAGCGCAGGTTGTGCGGGTTGACGGTGCCGTGCACCGGTTCGCGCGACGCCACCTCGATCCCGCCGGCGCGCAGGGCATCGATCTTGGCGGGGTTGTTGGTCAGCACGCGCACACGCTCGATCCCGAGGAACTCCAGCATCTCCACCGCCGCCTCGTAGCGGCGCCCGTCGGCACCGAAGCCGAGCTGGCAGTCGGAGTCGATGGTGTCCATGCCGGCATGCTGCATGGTGTAGGCGCGCAGCTTGTTGGCCAGACCGATGCCGCGGCCTTCCTGAGCGAGATACAGCAGCACCCCGCCACCGCTGTCGTTGATCATCTTGACCCCGCGACGCAGCTGATCCCCGCAGTCGCAGCGCAGGCTGCCGAACAGGTCGCCGGTCAGGCAGGCCGAATGCAGGCGCACCGGCACCGGATCCGGCCAGCGGCTCGGCTCGCCGATCACCAACGCCACGTGTTCCTGGATCCCGTTGCCCTCGCGAAACAGCATGAACCGGGTCACCGGAGCGTCCGCCAGCGGTACCGGGGCCTCGCTGACATGCGCCAGCTCCAGGCGCGGATGCTCCGCCACCTCGCGCGCCTGCGCGGCGTCCACGTCCAGCAGCATGCCGTCGGCCACCGCCGAGGCGATCGCCTCGGGCTCCGGATCGGGGATGAAGGCCGTCACCACCGCCGGCAGCAGCCGACCGGCGCGCACCAGCTCCAGCGCGGCGGCCTCGCTCTCGGCGGCGCGCTGGAGCACCGCGCCTTCCAGCAGGCGGGCGGCGGAACTGGCATCATCGGAGCCTTCGGGCGCGCTGGCGAGGACAAACAGCGATTCCGGATCCACCGTGCCGGTCGGCTGCAGTGCCACGCCTTCCCAGCCTTCTTCCAGCGGTTGCGGCCAGCCCATTGCCGACGCCCGGTGGGGGGTTAGAATCAGGCGGGGGCGTCCGCCGGTCATCACGGTCAGACGATCGAGCTGTCCCGGTGTCAGGCCCTCGACGGCCGCTGCAAGGACATCCGTTCCGGAACCGCTGACACGAATCGGATGGCCCCGGCGAAGGTCAAAGATCCCGCGATCGGCGTTGTGCATCGGGTACTTCCATACGGAGTCGGGTTGATGAAGTTAGCTCCTCGAACGGTCAGACTACCCCAACTGCCCCGCCGCCGTCCCCAAACCCTGCTCGGGGAGAAGCCATGAGCGAAGAAATCATCACCGAAGCGCGAGCCTGGCGATGGCTGCTGACCCGCTGTGACAATGCGGCCTGCCAGCCCCTGCCGGGCCCGCTGGCCCCGGCCGCCCACGAGGTCCTGGACCTCTACGGCCCGATCCTCGAACCCGACACCATCGCCATCGGCCAGCTGGGACAGAGCCTCGACGGACGGATCGCCACGCATACCGGGCACTCCCAGTACGTGACCGGACCGGAGGACATCCGCCACCTGCACCGACTGCGGGCCCTGGTGGATGCCATCGTGGTGGGCGCCGGCACCGTGGCCAGCGACGACCCGCAGCTGACGGTACGCGAGGTCGAGGGCCGCAATCCGCTGCGCGTGGTGCTGGACCCCGAAGGCCGCCTCGCGGCCGATCACAAGGTGTTCGCGGCCGGCGGGCCGACCACCCTGGTCCTGCACAAGCCCGGGCATGCTCCGGATCACCTGCCGGCCCACGTGGAACGCGCGGAGCTGCCCGTCGAGACGGTCATGGCCGACGGCGAACAGCGCGAACGCTTTGCCCCCCGCCGGGTGCGCGACCACCTCGAGGCACGCGGCCTGAACCGCCTGCTGGTGGAGGGCGGCGGACGCACGGTCTCGCGCTTCCTGGCCGCCGACACCCTGGATCGCCTGCATCTCACCATCGCCCCGATGATCATCGGCTCCGGCCGCCCGGGCATCACCCTGCCCCCGATCGACTCGCTGTCGCGGGCGCTGCGACCGCCGTTTCGCGAGTTCCGGCTGGGCGGCGACAACCTCTATGACCTGGACCTGCGCAGCAAGCCCTGACCCCCCGCCGCCTCCGGAGCGCGCATGACACGCCTCGCCCGCCTCATCCCGGCACTGCTGGTCGGCCTGCTGCTCGGTGGCTGCGCCGCCACGCCCGCCGGCCTTCCCGCACCGGCCACCGAGAATCCCGAGCCCGCACGGCTGGAACAGGGTCTGGCCCGGATGCCCGACGGGAGCGAACTGCCGCTGCGCCGCTGGGGTCCGCGCGAGCCCGAACGGGTGGTCCTGGCCCTGCACGGTTTCAATGACTACGGCGGCAGCATGCACGCCCTCGCACGCCCGCTGGCCGCCAGCGGCATTGCGGTCTACGCCCCGGACCAGCGCGGCTTCGGCCGCACCGACTCGGCCGGGTACTGGGCCGGCCACACGGCCCTGGCCGTCGACGCCCGCGCCCTGCTCCGCGCCCTGGACGAACGTTACACGGACCTGCGCCCGTACGTGGTCGGCAAGAGCATGGGCGCGGCGGTGGCGACCCTGGCGGTGACCGGCGAGCCGGCACCGGCCGCAAGGGCGGAGCCGGCCATCCAGCGCAGGAAGGATCGGCGCGAACGCCGTGTGGACGTTGGTTTCATGGCCCGGATCACCGCAGGGGATTCAATCCGTGGGCCATCCGCCCGGGCCACAAGTTCCCTACGCAGCCGCCCGCAGATGCCGGGTAAGCGCCGAGACCAGCGGCTTCATGAAGTAGCGGCCTTCGGGGACCACCGCGGGAGAAATGCCGTGGGTGCGCAGTTCCTCGGCCACCACCGGGCCGATCGCGGCGACGACGGTCCGGCCGAGCGCTGCCAGCAGCGTGTCCTGATGCCCCGAGTCACGGGCGACACGCAGCAGGCGCCGCACCTGGGCCTGGCTGGTGAAGGCGATCGCATCCACCTCCCCCGCGATCAGGGCCTCGATCAGCCCGGTCACGCGCCCGGTCGCGGCGGCGTCCGCATAGCGGTAGGGCCAGACGGGAAAGACCTCGGCGCCCGCCTGCTCCAGGAACTCGAGCAGGCGGCGGTTGGGTTCCGCGCCGTAGAGCTGCACCCCGATACGCTGCCCGGCCAGATGCTGCCCGGCCCGATCCTGTCCGGAAAGGGTTTCGATGATGCCCTCGGTCGTCGGTGTGGCCGCGATCGCATCCGGCCGCACGCCGAAGGGCTTCATTGCCCGCCCCGGCTTGGGGCCGCGCACCAGGGTCGGCGTCCGCGCCACGGCCGCCAGCCAGGCGTCCTCGCGTTCGGCACTCCGGGCAAAACCGGTCAGGCGGGTGAAGCCCTCGCCGGTCAGGAAGATCAGGCGGTCGAACGGCGCCTCGATCGCCCGGTGCAGCCAGGCCTCGATCGCCGTGCGGTCGGGGCTGTCGTGGATCGCGATAAGGGGACAGCGCCAGACCTCGGCCCCGCGCCGCTCCAGCAGACCGGCGAAGACCTCCAGCGCCCGGCTCTCAGGCAAGGCGACGCGGCGACCCGCGAGGCCACTGGCCGCCACCTCCGGCAGGACGGATGCGGCCGTCACGCCGCGCTCGCCGCCGCGGCCCGCGACCCCGGCCCCGACATCGGCATCGGCTGCGGAAACACCGTGGCGGCCCCGGCATCCGGCTGGAACCAGGCCAGACGCGCGTGGCAGGCCGCTACCTCGCCGATCACGATCAGGCTGGGCGAACCCACCTGCTCGCGCTCGGCACGCGCGGCCAGCTTATCCAGCGTGCCGCTGACCACGCGCTGGCGGGCGGTGGTGCCGTTCTCGATGATCGCCGCCGGGGTCTGCCCGGCGCGGCCGGCACCCTTCAGCCCCCGGCAGATCTCGCCCACGCCCTTGCGGCCCATGTAGAACACCAGGGTCTCGCGGGTACTGGTCAGCTGCGACCAGTCCACATCCAGCCGCCCTTCGCGGGTATGGCCGGTGATGAACCGCACCGACTGAGCATGGTCGCGGTGGGTCAGCGGTATGCCGGCATAGGCGGCGCAGCCGCTGGCCGCGGTAATGCCGGGGACGACCTGGTAGGCCACGCCGTCGCGCGCCAGCACATCCAGCTCCTCGCCGCCCCGGCCGAACACGAACGGGTCGCCGCCCTTCAGCCGCGCCACGCGCTTGCCCTCGCGCGCCAGTCGGGAGAGCAGCGCGCTGATCTCCTCCTGCGGCACGCAGTGATGGTCGCGCTCCTTGCCGACATAGAAGCGCTCGGCCTCGCGCCGGGCCAGGTTCACCACCTCGGAGGACACCAGCCGGTCGTAGACGACCACATCCGCCTGCTGCAGCAGGCGCAGCGCGCGAAAGGTCAGCAGGTCGGGATCGCCCGGCCCGGCGCCGATCAGGTAGACCTCGCCCGGCGTGCGGGCCGAGGCATCCGCCAGCTCCTGCTCCAGGCGCGCCTCGGCCGCGTCCATGCGCCCGGCCAGGGCGAACTCGGTGGCTGGCCCGGCAAAGGCCCGTTCCCAGAACGCGCGGCGCGCGTTCACGCTGTCAAAGTGGGTGCGCACCCGGTCGCGCAGACGCCCGGCGAGATCGGCGAGCCGGCCATAGCCGGCCGGGATCAGGCTCTCGATCTTCGCGCGCAGCAGGCGCACCAGCACCGGGGCGCGGCCACCGGAGCCGATCGCGATGGTCAGCGGCCCGCGCTCCACGATCGCCGGCAGGATGAAGCTGCACAGCTCGGGCTGGTCGGCCACGTTCACCGGGATCGAACGCGCGATGCAGTCCTCCGAGACCTGACGGTTCACCGCCGCGTCGTCGGTCGCGGCGATCACGATCGCCACCCCCGCCAGGCATTCGGTGTCATAGATCCCCGGATCGCGGCGGATCGCCCCCGGTTGTTCGCGCAGCAGGCGCTCGGCGGCGGCGCTGTACTCGGGGGCCCGCAGGCGCACCCGCGCCCCGGCCTCCAGCAGCAGCGCGGCCTTGCGCGTGGCCACCGGCCCGGCCCCGACCACCAGGGCCTCGCGGCCGTGCAACTGCATATAGATCGGCAGGTGTTCCATGCTTATCCCTCCCGCGCCACGGGGTCCGTGGGCGCCTCGGCTTCTTCATTCAACAGGGTCTGGATCTCGGGGCTACAGGAGCCGCAGTTGGTCCCGGCCTCGAGGGCCGCACCGACGGCCTCGCAGGTGGCCAGCCCCTGCTCGCGGATCGCGGCCCGGATACGCGTCTCGTCCACGCCGAAGCAGGCGCAGACCATGCGTCCGCGCGCGGCCTGGCCGTTCGGCGGTCGCCCGGTCAGGAGCGCCATGCGCTCGGTATCGCTGATCGTCTCGGCCGCGAACAGGCCGGCCAGCCACTCGCGCTCGGGCAAGCCCCGGTCGGGGCCCGCGAACAGCACGCAGGCGAGCCGGCCCTCGTGAATCCGCGCGGCGCGATAGCGTCCCCCGGCGGGGTCGGCGAACTCCAGCCATTCCCCCGGCCCGTCCAGGCGCTCGCGCCACGCATCCATCGTGGGCGGTGCGCCCCGCCCGGCCAGTTCGGTGCGCAGGTGTCGGGGACCGCGGGCGGTGACCGCATAGTCCGCCTCCGGCGCGGCGATCGGCTCGCGGCTCAGCACGAAGCCGTGCCAGTCCAGCGTCGCCGGGCGGGCGGCCACGGCCGTATGCTTGAACGCTGGCTGCCCGGAGACCGGGTCGACATGCGCGGGCACCAGCGCATCGACTCGGGCGAGCCGCGCGATCGGCCGGCTCCAGTGCATGGGCACGAACACGCTGCCCGGGCGCTGCTCGCGGCTCACCTGCACCCGCGCGAGCAGACGACCGTGGCGACTGGTCACCTCGGCGAGATCGCCGGCCTGGACCCGGAACAGTCCGGCATCCACCGGATGGATCTCGACGAACGGTTCCGGCTGATGCGCACTCAGGCGCGGGGTGCGTGCGGTCCGGGTCATGCTGTGCCACTGGTCGCGGATGCGGCCGGTGTTCAGGCGCAGCGGATACTCGGCATCGACTGGGTCGGTCGGAGTCTGGGGGGTCACGGCCGCGAGCTGCGCGCGGCCGCTGGCGGTAAAGAAACGGCCATCGGCATAGAGGTGTTCGGCGCCCGTCCGACTCCCCGCCGGCAGCGGCCACTGCACCGGCTCCAGGGCGTCGTACTCGGCGTCGGACAGCCCGGCCAGCGCGCCGATGTCGAAGTCGCGCGTGCCGTGGTTCTCGAAGGCGGACAGCGCCGCATGCTCGCGGAAGACCTCGCCCGGGCGGGTATAGGGAAAGGCGTCGGCGAAACCCAGGCGCTGCGCGACCCGGGCCAGCGCCCACCAGTCGTGGCGGGCCTCGCCCGGGGGCGCCCGGAACGGGCGCTGGCGCGAGATGCGGCGCTCGGAGTTGGTTACCGTGCCGTCCTTCTCGCCCCAGGTGGTCGCCGGCAGCAGGACGTCGGCTACCCGCGTGGTCTCGGTCTCGCGCACGCAGTCGGAGACCACGACCAGCGGGCATGCGGCCAGGGCCTGCTCGAAGCGCGCGGCCTCGGGCAGGCTGAACAGCGGATTGGTGCCGATGATCCAGACCGCCTTCACCTGCCCCGACTCGACCGCGCGGAACAGGTCCAGCGCCTTCAGCCCCGGCTGGCGCGCGAGGTTCGGTGCGCCCCAGAAACGTCCGACCCGGTCCAGGGCCGCGTCGTCGAAGCCCATGTGGGCTGCCAGCTGGCTGGCCAGTCCGCCGACCTCGCGCCCGCCCATCGCGTTCGGCTGGCCCGTCAGCGAGAACGGGCCCATGCCCGCGCGCCCGATACGGCCGGTGGCCAGGTGCACATTGAGGATCGTCCCGGCCTTGTCCACGCCGCTGTCGGACTGGTTGATGCCCTGGCAGAAGGCGGTCACGGTGCGTTCGGTACGGGCAAACCACTGGAAGAACGTTGCCACCGCCTCCGGCTCCAGTTCGCAGGCCTCGGCGGTCGCGGCGATCGACGGGCTGGAGGCCCGCGCGGCCGCCAGGGCGTCGGCGAAGCCGTCGACATGCCGCTCCAGGAAGCCAGGGTCCAGCGCATCCTCCCGGCGCAGATGGTCCAGCAGGCCGTTGAACAGCCAGGCATCCGTACCCGGCGCCAGCGGCAGGTGCAGGTCGGCCGCCTGGGCGGTGGCCGTACGCCGCGGGTCGATCACCACCAGCTTCATCTCCGGGCGCGCCGCGCGGGCGGCCTGCAGGCGCTGGAACAGGACCGGGTGGGCCCAGGCCATGTTGGAGCCCGTCACCACGACCAGATCGGCCTGCTCGAGGTCGGTATAGCTCCCCGGCACGCCATCCACCCCGAAGGCGCGGGTATGGGCGGCCACGGCGGTGGACATGCAGAGCCGGGAGTTGGTATCGATATTGGCCAAACCGATGAAGCCCTTCATCAGCTTGTTGGCGACGTAGTAGTCCTCGGTCAGGATCTGCCCGGAGACGTACAGGGCGACCGCATCCGGCCCGTGTGCCGCGATGGTCTCGCGAAAGCCGTTCGCCACATGATCCAGCGCGGTCTCCCAGTCGACACGCCGCCCGCCGATCTCCGGGTGCAGCAGCCGGCCCTCGTCGTCGAGGGTCTCGGCCAGTGCCGCGCCCTTGGAGCACAGGCGACCGGCATTCGCCGGATGGGCGGGGTCGCCGCGCACCGCGACCGGAAACTCGCCTTCCGGCGTCGCGGTCACCTCCACGCCGCAGCCCACCCCGCAATAGGGGCAGGTCGTACGGGTGACCGACTGTTCCGCAGCCATCTCAGCCCGCCTCGCGGCAGGCGGACGGCACCGCCGCGGAATCGTCCGCAGCGTTGGCCGTGGCGCCGGAGAGGTCCAGCCACACCTGACCGTCGGTCACCCGGATCGGGAAGGCATGGGTGCACCCACTGTCCGCCCCGGTGGCCTCGCCGGACTGCAGGTCGATCACCCAGTTGTGCAGCGGGCAGGTCACGCGCTCGCCGTGGACGATGCCCTGCGACAGTGGCCCGCCCTTGTGCGGGCACTGGTCGCGCAGGGCAAACACGCGGTCATCCGCAGTGCGGAACACGGCGATGTCGCCGTTCGGGCCCGCCACCACGCGTGCACCCAGCGGCGGGATGTCCTCGAGCGGACAGATCGCAAGCCAGCTCATGCCGACACCCCCTGGCGCGGGGCCGCGTCCACCGGCTTGATCGGGATGAACTCGTGCGCCGCATGCCCGGCGGCGCGTTCGGCCCAGGGGTCCACCTGCGCCACCTCCTGCGACTCCAGGAAGCGGGCGTACAGCGCCGCGCGGTTCTCGGCGTCGTCCACCAGGCGTTCCTTCACCCGGGTCAGGCCGACGCGCTCGATCCACGGGGCGGTGCGCTCCAGGTAGCGCGCATCTTCGCGGTAGAACTGCATGAAGGCCCCGGCGTATTCGAGCACCTCGACCTCGGTCTCCACCTTGCAGAGGAAGTCGGTGGCGCGCACCTTCACCCCGCCGTTGCCGCCCACGTGCAGCTCGTAGCCCGAGTCCACGCAGACCACGCCCAGGTCCTTGATCGTGGCCTCGGCGCAGTTACGCGGACAGCCGGAGACCGCCATCTTGAACTTGTGTGGCGTCCAGGAGCCCCAGGTCATCCGCTCCAGCTGGATGCCGAGTCCGGTCGAGTCCTGGGTGCCGAAGCGGCACCACTCGGAGCCAACACAGGTCTTCACCGTGCGCAGGGCCTTGCCGTAGGCATGGCCGGAGACAAACCCGGCGGCGCCGAGATCGCGCCACATCGCCGGCAGGTCGGCCTTCTGCACCCCCAGCAGGTCGATGCGCTGGCCGCCGGTGAACTTGACCGTGGGCACCTGGTAGCGCTCGGCCACCTCGGCAATCGCGCGCAGCTCGGCCGGCGTGGTCACTCCGCCCCAGATGCGCGGCACGACGGAATACGTTCCGTCCTTCTGGATGTTGCCGTGCGCGCGCTCGTTGATGAAGCGCGACTGGGCGTCGTCCTGGTAGTCCTTCGGCCAGGCCGCCAGCAGGTAGTAGTTGAGCGCCGGACGGCAGACATGGCAGCCGTTCGGGGTCTTCCAGTCGAGGGCCTCGAACACCGCGTCCATGGTCTTCAGGCCGTCGCGGGCAATGGCCGCGCGCACCTCGTCGTGGCTGTGGTCGGTGCAGGCGCAGACCGGCTTTTTCGCCGGGGCGTCGGAGTAGTCTCCACCCAGCGTGGTGGCGAGCACGGACTCCACCAGCCCGGTGCAGGACCCACAGGAGTTCGACGCCTTGGTGTGGGCGCGCACGTCCTCCAGCGTGAACAGCTTGTGCTCGCTGATTGCCTGGACGATCTCGCCCTTGCACACGCCGTTGCAGCCGCAGATCTCGGCCTCGTCGGGCATGGCCGCGACCCGCGAGGCCTCGTCGCCGTGGCCGGAGTCGCCGATATGCGCCTGGCCGAACAGCAGGTTCTCGCGGATGTCGGCCACTGGCGTGGCGTCGCGCATCAGCTGGAAGTACCAGGAGCCGTCCAGGGTATCGCCGTACAGCACGACCCCCTGGATGCGGTTGTCCTTCAGCACCAGGCGCTTGTAGACGCCGCGCGCGGCATCCTTGAACACCAGGTCCTCGGTGGTCTCGTCACCGGTGAAGTCGCCGGCGGAGAACAGGTCGATCCCGGTCACCTTCAGCTTGGTGGAGGTCATCGAGCCCTCGTAGCGCCCGATACCGTACTCGGCCAGGTGGTTGGCGCAGACCTTTGCCTGTTCCCACAAGGGCGCGACCAGGCCATAGGTGGCGCCGCGGTGCTGCACGCACTCGCCGACCGCGTAGATCGACGGGTCATAGGTCTGCATGGTGTCGTTCACCACCACGCCGCGCTCGCAGTGCAGCCCGGCGGACGCGGCCAGCGCCGTGTTCGGGCGGATGCCGACCGCCATCACCACCAGATCCGCCTCGACCTCGCTGCCGTCGGTGAAGCGCACACCGGTGACGCGGCCCTCGCCCAGGATCGTCTCGGTCTGATGCGCCATGCGAAAACGCATGCCGCGCTCCTCCAGCGAGCCGCGCAGCATCCCGGCGGCCTCGGCATCCAGCTGGCGCTCCATCAGGTGCTCCATCAGGTGCACCACGGTGACCTCCATGCCCTGGCGCATCAGGCCGTTGGCGGCCTCCAGGCCCAGCAGGCCGCCGCCGATCACCACCGCATGCTTGTGTGCGCGGCTGGCCGCGAGCATCGCGTCCACGTCGTGGATGTCGCGGAAAGCGACCACGCCCTCCAGTTCATGCCCCGGCACCGGGATCATCACCGGGTCGGAGCCGGTCGCCAGCAGCAGGCGGTCATAGGGCGCCTCGGTGCCGTCCTCGGCGATCACCCGCCGGTTCACGCGGTCGATCCGTTCGATGCGTCGGCCCTTGTGCAGGGTGATGCCGCGCTCGGCATACCAGGCATCGTCGTTCAGCATGATCTCGTCGACGGTCTTCTCCGAGGCCAGCACCGGCGAGAGCATGATGCGGTTGTAGTTGCCCCAGGGCTCGGCACCGAACACGGTGATGTCGTACATGTCCGGCTTGAGCTTCAGCAGCTCCTCGACCGTGCGCATCCCGGCCATGCCGTTGCCGAT
Source organism: Thioalkalivibrio sp. ALE11 (assembly GCF_000381205.1). Classification (NCBI taxonomy): domain Bacteria; kingdom Pseudomonadati; phylum Pseudomonadota; class Gammaproteobacteria; order Chromatiales; family Ectothiorhodospiraceae; genus Thioalkalivibrio; species Thioalkalivibrio sp. ALE11. Next base: position 52,545 of record NZ_KB906173.1, read on the forward strand.
CAGGACCAGCCGCGGCTTGTCGTTCGCGGTATCCATCACGCGGCCTCCGACTCGGGATTCTTGTGACGCTCGTGGAGGAAGCGCAGCACCTCGGCCCGGTAGTGGTTGTACTGCGCGTTGTCGGCCATCACCAGGCGCTCGCGCGGCTTTGGCAGGTCGATCTCCAGGATCTCGCCGATGGTCGCGGCCGGGCCGTTGGTCATCATCACGATGCGGTCGGACAGCAGCACCGCCTCGTCCACGTCGTGGGTGACCATCAGCACGGTGTTGCCCAGATCCGACCGCAGCTTCATGACCTCGTCCTGCAGATGTGCCCGGGTCAGCGCATCCAGCGCGCCGAACGGTTCATCCATCAGCAGGACCTTGGGCTCCATCGCCAGCGCCCGGGCGATCCCGACGCGCTGCTTCATACCCCCGGAGATCTCACCGGGGTACTGATCCTTCGCGTGGGTCATGTGGACACGTTCGAGATTCTCCAGCGTCCAGGCGTCGCGCTCGGCCTGGGGAGCTCCGCGGCGCACTTTGTCAACGGCCAGACGGACATTCTCGTACACCGTCATCCAGGGCAGCAGGGAGTGGTTCTGGAACACCACGGCACGCTCTGGCCCGGGTTCCACTACCTCGCGCTCTTCCAGAAGAACGCCCCCAGTGGTTGCGCGCAGCAGCCCAGCCACGATGTTCAGAACGGTGGACTTGCCACAGCCGGAATGCCCGATGATGGATACGAATTCGCCTTTCTGGACCTTCAGATTCACGTTGTTCAGCACGTTGAGCGGCCCGCGTGGAGTCGCAAACGTCATGTCCAGATAATCGAGATTGAGATAGTGACTCATGTGTTTCTCCTTACGCGGGCGCGTAGTCGAAGCGTTTCTTGATCAGGCCCACCCCAGCGTCCAGGGCGATGCCCACAAGACCGATCACGAAGATCGACACGATGATCGAAGCGACATTGAGGTTGTTCCATTCGTCCCAGATAAAGAATCCGATGCCGACCCCGCCGGTGAGCATCTCGGCCGCCACGATCACCATCCAGGCAATCCCCAGCGCCAACCGCATGCCGGTGAGGATGTAGGGCATGGTTGCGGGGATCAGGATCTTGCGCGCCGCCTCCAGGCGCCCGAGACGGAGCACCTGGGATACGTTGGTGTAGTCACGCGGGATGGCCTGGACCCCGGCCGCGGTATTGATGAGGATCGGCCAGATGCTGGTGATGAAGATCACGAAGATCGCGGAGGGATTGACCGCCTGGAACACCAGCAGACCGAGCGGCAGCCAGGCCAGCGGGGACACGGGACGCAACAGCTGCACGACCGGGCTAATGGCGCGGCGCATCGAGAGCGAAGCGCCCATCATCAAGCCCAGCGGAATGCCGACCAGTGCTGCCAGGCCGAAGCCCGCCAGGACGCGGCCAAGGGAATACATCACCTGCCAGCCGATCCCCATGTCGTTCGGACCGTAGTCGTAGAACGGATCGCTTAGCAGGTAGACGGCCTCGGCCCACACTTGCCCGGGCGTCGGGAGGTCCGGCGAGACCGTCGACTGCAGCCAGGCCCAGCCCCCCAGCAGCAATCCGAACGCAATCAGCGGGAGTGCCAGCACAGGAATCCAGCGCTGGAACATATCCGCCATCACCTCGAATCGGTCATCGTGTGCCGATTCGATCGCCCCGGCGGTGTCGTTGCGTTCCGCCGGTTTGGTTTCCCGGCCAGCGGCGGCCTCCGTTCGACCTTCGGCGTCCTTGTCGTTCTCGCGTTCAACCGCCAGTTGCATATCGGCGTAATTGGTGGACATGGTGGGCCTCCCTCAGCCGTTGACGTCGGCGAGGTCATCGAGGGCGACCTTGCGACTGTGTACATCGAAACCGTCGACATAGCCGACAAGGTCATCCGGGTCATAGGCGCGGTTATCAATGAACCGGTCAGGGCCCATCTCGATCGGCGAGGAGGCCGCCTCCAGGGTCCAGTGTTCATTGCGTGTGCCTTCCGTCTTCCAGTCGATCTCGGGATAGGCGACGCCCACTTCTGCAGCCGCTTGCCGATACAGTTCGGGGCGATAGACCTTTTCGGCCACCGCACGCATATCCACAGGCTCTTCCAGCTGCCCCCAACGAACCATCTGCGTGACAAACCAGGCCGCATGCGAGCGCCACGGAAAGCTGGCCGCGTAACGGTGGAACACATTGAAGTCCGGGAAGGGTTCGGGGTCTCCGTCCGGATTGAACTGGAGCGTCCCCGTCATCGACATGGCCACTACGTGTTCAGGGGCGTTGACAAAACGGCGGCCCGAAATGATGCGCACCACTTCTTCGCGATTCTCGGGCTTGTCCATCCACTCGTTGGCCTCGATCAAGGCCCGCAACGCTGCCTGGTGCGTATTCGGGTGTTCTTCCGCCCAGCTCTCCAGTACGCCAAACACCTTCTCCGGATTGTTGTTCCATATCTCGTAGTTGGTGACCAGGGTCTTGCCGATACCCATGTCCACCGCACGCATGTTCCAGGGCTCGCCGACGCAGTAGCCATCCATGTTGCCCGCGCGCAGGTTGGCCACCATCTGGGGTGGCGGGATCACAACCAGGCGGACATCCCGATCCGGGTTGATCCCGGAAGCGGCCATCCAGTAGCGCAGTTCATAGTTATGCGTGGATACGGGGAAAACCATGGCGAAGGTCATCGGGGCACGGCCCGCTGCCTGGTCGGCATCGATGACCTTCTTCAGGGCGCGCGCGGAAATCGGCCGTTCGTTCATAGCCTCCGGATCGGCCTCGACCATCCGGTCGTAGAGCTCGTTGGAAACGGTAATCGCGTTGCCGTTGAGGTCCATGCTGAACCCCGTGATGGTGTTGCGCTGGGTAGCACCCACGCCCAGCGTCGCGGCGATCGGCATCCCCGCCAGCATGTGCCCGCCATCCAGGCTCCCAACGGAGACCTTGTCGCGAATATTGGCCCAGGAAGCCTCCTTGGCCACATGGACGTCGAGCCCGTGGCGAGCGAAATATCCCTTCTCCTGGGCGACTACGAGCGGAGCACAATCCGTCAAGGGGATAAATCCGAACTCGAGCTTGGTCTTTTCCAGCCCTTCGGATCCCCCGGCATAGGCCGCCGACCGGAAAAAATCCGGATGCATCCCCAAGGCGGCGCCCCCTGCCAGAACGCCGCCGGCCTGAAGGAAACGCCGGCGCGACAGGCCGGAGGTCTTTTTCGTGTCATTCGTGTGATCGGTCATTGCGGGTTCACTCCCCTTGTCAGCAAACACATCCCAAAAACGAAAAAAGGCGTCCTATCAGCCCGGCCGCGTTTGCAGCCGGGTGATGGACGCCTTTGTCCAGTCCCGTGGGAGGCCCGGTCGTCGGGTCTCCCTGTTGTCAGGCGACGAACCGCCGTTGGCTCGTCTTGCCGGTATTCCTGCAGGAGGTGTGCCAATTAGCCGTTGCTGATCGACCGATAGGGCGCAAAGCCTATCCTGACGCGGAAAAATCGGACGGTTCCCGGTACTCAATCGAATCTTCGCAGGGGAATATCACTCGCAAGCGGCACCACCCTGGGGCACACCGGCGGTGCAGATGAACCGCGCTGGTGCACTACCTGTAGGAGCCGCCTTGGCGGCGAAGCCCCTGCCAGTCGCGGACACTGGTAGGTGCTTCGCGGGCAAGCCCGCTCCCACAGGGCCGGCATCCGTTTCCCGGGGAGTTAGCTACAGGCCGCCCTTGCCCAGCAGGTCGGACATCGCGACGGTCGCCTCGGCGACCTCGGCCAGGCGCCGGTTCTGGTTCATCGCCGTCTGGCGCAGGAGCTTGTAGGCCTGGTCCTCGCTGAGGCCGCGGTGCTGGATCAGCAGCGCCTTGGCACGCTCGATGGTCTTGCGCTCGGCCAGGGCCTGGCGTGCCGCATGCAGTTCATCCTCCACCGACTGCAGCCGGGCCGCCTGGCGCTGCACCAAGTCCATCACCGAGTGTCCGACGATCGGTACGTTGAGTGCGGCATCGCCCTCCTCCTGCGCGGGCTCCAGGCCCTCCGGCGCGCCGAAGAACACCGCATACGGGACGCTGTCGCGCAGTTCCGACTCGGCGAGTTGCGCGACCCGGTCACGCACCGCGCCGAGGTCCGCGCGATCCGCCGTGATGCGTGCCGAGCAGCACTCGTTCAGGTGCATCTCCAGCAGATCCTCGATCTCCTTCATCGCGTCGATGCGCGCGGTGGTACAGGCAAACCATTCCTCGGCCCGGGCGGGGTCGTGGTGCCCTGAGGCCTCGGTACAGGCCCGGCGGCGCAGACGCTCGATGTCGGCGGCGAAGGCCGCCGTCTGCAGCTCGCGCCAGGCGGCACAGGCCGCCGGTGCCGCGAACTCGGAGAAGATGCGGAACGCCCGTTCCTGGGCATCGATCCGATGGACCAGCGCCTGGCGCAGTTCGGGCTCGAAGTTCGCGGCGCCAAACCCGGCGGCCCCGATCGCGCGCTCCTGCCCTGCCAGTTCCTTGCCCTGCATGAAGTTCAGCAGGGCCACCAGGGCCCGCGAGACCTCGGGATCGGTCGCCGAATCCGCAGCCTCGAACACCAGGGCCATCAGGGCGCGAATCAGCTCGCTGAAGCCGCGGGTCGAGTCCATCGGGCTCAGGGTCAGCTCCAGGACCTCCTCGCGCAGGCTGCCCAGGCCGGACAGGCCATGCAGCGCCAGCGCCATGCGCCCCAGCAGCCGACTGCGGCCATGGGCGCAGGCGTCCGGGGCCAGCCAGCCATCCAGGTGCTCGCGGAACGCGGCCGCGGCGGCGTCCGATTCGGCCCGGTACTGCTCCAGTTCGCGGGTATAGCGCTGGCCGCCGGACCCGATCCAGAGGCTGGAGGCCCCGCGCTCGCGCTGCAGGGCATGCACCAGCGCGCGGATGCCCCCGACCAGCTGCACCGCCTCCAGCAGGCGCTCCAGGCTCACCACCTCGCACTTGCGCGAGGCGACCAGGAAATCGCCAATGGACTCTTCGAGGGAAAAATTCGGGGATGTGTTCTGGGTCATGCTCGTCGTCCGTGAATCACTCCCGGAACAAACAAGCATGCGATGTGCCAGTTCGACCGACTGACAGCGGGGGTACAAACAAAAACGGGCGGGGCATCACGCCCCGCCCGCGGAACGGCACGGCCGATCAGAAGCTCATGGAGCGGTCGAACTCGGCGACGGCCTGGACGTAGTGGCCCATGCCGGCCATCTCGGCGTTCGGCAGGAAGTTGTGCTCGCCGACGTCGCGACCCTTGGCGCAGGCCTCGCAGGCCCAGAACGGAACGCCTTCACTCACCAGCGAATCCACGATGTCCTTCATTGCCGGCATGTTATGGCCGACGATCTTGTCGTACACGTTGCGGTTGGCGATGTTCACGGCCTCGCCCTGCAGCCAGACGGTCACGTCGTGGCCCTGCTGCTTGGCCACATTGGCGGCAATCATGCCAAGCGTGGCGCGGGTCGGGTCGTCGGTACCGGCGGTGACGGCAACAATAAAGCGCATGGGAGTCTCCCGGGGTTGAAAAGGTGCGAAATCGGTAGCGGCCGGCAAGCGGCGCGTCGATTTCCCACAAGCCAGGGAGAAACAATCGGCTCAGGGGGCGCCCTTCGTGGTGAGACTGTTGCGATAGAGCTTGAACGCCATCAACAGCCAGGGCACGGCATGGACGACCAGGTCGAGCACATCGAGTGGCCGGGTAAGTTCCCCGGCAAACAGCCAGCGCAGTTTCTCCGCGACATGCGGCTCGGGGATCCAGGGGGCCAGGCCGACGGTCGCAACCAGCAGTGCGAACAGCCAAAGGGGGGCCCGATCGACCCAGTAAAGGAAGCGTTTCATCGCGCGCATGCTACCCAAGCCCCGGCGGCGGCGCAGCCCGGAGCCGCGATCGTCCTTGCCCGCGCGGACCGGGATGACTAGAGTCCTGCCAGCTTCAGGGGAGTAGCGACCCGGGTGGCCTTGCCTCACCGGGGTCTGCATCAACAGATTCGATCCTCCGCCCGGAGGACCGTGGTGCAGACAGCCCCGCCGCCGATGCGGCACCGGGCCCCGCGAGACCTGTGGCATGGCGCCCCGATCCGTGGCCGGGTGGGTGGTGCGATGTCACGTGTCTTGCCCACCCACCCGGCCCGGAAGACCGTCATGGAAGCCCTGCTCGTCTCTACCGTCATCGTCGCCATCGCCGAGATGGGCGACAAGACCCAGCTCCTCGCCCTGCTCCTGATCTGCCGCTACCAGCAGACCTGGCCCATCATCTGGGGCATCGTGGTGGCCACGCTGGCCAATCACTTCCTGGCCGCGCTGGCGGGCGTGTGGATCGGCGCCAGCATCCCGGAGGACTGGCTGCGCTGGGGTCTGGGGATCGGGTTCATCGTGATGGCCGCCTGGGTACTGGTCCCGGATGGCGAGGACGAGCTGCCGGCCGCGTCGAAACACGGCGTGTTCTGGACCACCACGGTGCTGTTCTTCCTGGTCGAGATGGGCGACAAGACCCAGGTCGCCACCGGCGCGCTGGCCGCGACCTTCGACAGCCTGATCCTGGTCGTGATCGGCTCGACCATCGGCATGGTGCTCGCGAATGCCCCGGTGGTGTGGCTGGGCCAGCGCTTCGCCTGCCACCTGCCCCTGCGGCTGTTACGCGCGCTCGCCGCCCTGCTGTTCCTCGCCCTGGGCATCGGGGTCCTGCTCGCCTGGGTCTGAGGGAGACACTGAAGTCATTGGCGCCTCGGTGTGCAGTGTCTTCTGGCCCAGCCAGATGCGGCGCACCAGGCGCGGCAGCAACAGCAACAGCGCCAGCACCGCGAGCAGGGCCAGACCCAGCTGTACCCCGCTGTCGGCGCCACTGGCGATCTCCCGGGTGGCGTGCCCCAGCCAGGCATAGGCGAACAGGCTGGGGATCAGGGCGACCATGGTGGTCAGCGCGAAGACCGGCAGCGGCAGCCGGACCAGCCCCAGGGCGTAATTGGTTGGGGCGAACGGAAACACCGGCACCAGGCGGGTCAGGGCCACGACCCGCCAGCCCTCGGCCTCCACATCGGCGCGCAGCCGCGAGCTGCGCGGGCCCATGCGCGGGGCCAGCCAGGGCTGCAGCCAGGTACGCGCCAGCAGGAAGGCAATGACCGCCGCCAGGGTCGCTGCCAGCAGGCTGAGGGCGGCGCCGGTGAAGGGGCCGAACAGGGCCCCGCCCAGCAGGATCCAGAAGGTACTGGGCAGCGGGAACAGGGCCAGCAGCATGAAGGCGAGCACGAACACCAGATAGGCACCCGCACCCCAGCCCCGCAGCCAGGCCTCCACCTCGCCCAGCGGGAAGCCAAGGCTCGGCCACTCGGTGGTCAGCAGGATCCACGCCAGCGACACACCGAACAGGATCGCCGCCACCGTCAGCCACCGCTTGTGATGCCGGATGCGCAACCCGGTCAGCCCTCCCCGCCGGGGTTTCCGCCCGCGTCGCGCAGACGGTCCAGGCGCTCCGCCAGCGCGCGCTCGGTGCCGTCCCGGCGCGGGCTGTAGAAGCGCTCGTCTTCCAGACCCTCCGGCAGGTAGACCTGCCCGCGGGCGAAGCCATCGGGCTCGTCGTGATCGTAGCGGTACCCGGCCCCGAAGCCTTCCGCGCGCATCAGCTCGGTCGGCGCGTTGCGCAGATGCAGCGGCACGCCCGGGCTCCCGGTCTCGCGGATCGCCGCGCGCGCCTGGTTCAGCGCAACGTAGGCACTGTTGCTCTTGGGTGCGGCGGCCAGTTCGATCACCGCCTGCACCAGCGCCAGGTCACCTTCCGGCCGGCCCAGGCGTTCCAGGGTCTGCCAGGCCGCGAGCACCCGCGCGCCCAGCCCGACTGCGGCCAGGCCGATGTCCTCGTAGGCCATGCGCAGCAGCCGCCGGCCCAGGTAGTCCGGATCGCAGCCGGCATCCAGCATGCGGGTCAGCCAGTACACCGCCGCGTTGGGGTCGGAACCGCGCACCGACTTGTGCAGCGCGGAGATCTGATCGTAGAAGGCATCGCCCTGGCGGTCGAAGGCCAGGGACTGCGCGCCCATGACCGCGCGCAGGGCGTCTCCGGTAATCGCCCCGTCGCGGGCCAGGTCGGAGGCGGTCTCCAGCCAGTTCAGGGCACGCCGGGCATCCCCGTCCGCGGCCCGCGCCAGGCGCTGACGCTCCTCCGCATCCAGTGTCAGGCCGCGGCCGCCCAGGCCCCGCTCCGGATCCTCCAGGGCGCGCTCGATCAGGGACTCGACCGCTTCCGCCCCCACCGCCTCCATGCGATACACCCGCGCCCGCGACAGCAGCGCGCTGTTCAGCGCAAACGACGGATTCTCGGTGGTGGCCCCCACGAACGTGAGCGTGCCGTCCTCGATATGCGGCAGCAGCGCGTCCTGCTGCCCCTTGTTGAAGCGGTGGATCTCGTCGATGAACAGCAGCGTGCCGACGCCGTTGCGCCGCCGGGTCTTCGCCGCATCCACCACCGCGCGCACGTCTTTCACCCCGGCCAGCACCGCCGACAGCGTCACCAGCCGCTGGGCACCGGCCTCGGCCACCAGCCGCGCCAGCGTGGTCTTGCCACAGCCGGGCGGCCCCCACAGGATCATCGACGGGGTCTGACCGCTTTCGATCGCGCGGCGCAGCGCGGCATCCGCGCCCACCAGGTGGTCCTGCCCCACCATCTCGTCCAGCCGCGCCGGGCGCATGCGCTCGGCCAGCGGGGCGGCGGGATCCACGGTCGTTGCCGCGGCTGCGGACTGCAATGACGGGTCCGCCGGCGAGCCGGCCTCCGGGCCGCCGGCGGGATCGTCCCCGAACAGATCATTGTCGAACAGGTCGTCACTCATGCCGGGATTGTAACCCCGCCGGGAACGGGTCAGGGCCGGTAGACGTCGGCCCCGTCGGGCACCTCGAAGCGGAAGGTGTCCGGATCCAGCTCCGGGTTGCGCTCGCTGGCGCTGAAACGCACGTCGGTGACCTGCCCGAACAGGTCCTCGAACTGCATGCGCACCAGGTCGCCGTCCGGGGTCAGGTCCAGCATCATGCGCACGAAATCCGCATGCTCGTCGCGCGGCAGCAGCAGCAGCCGCAGGGCCTCGCCGTCCGGCACCGGCAGGATCATCGTGCGAAAGTGTTCCTCCAGCCGATCCGGCTGGCTGATGGCGGCGATCGGCGTGGCCTCCAGCGCGTCGCCCAGCGGGCGCACCGTGGCCTGCGCCAGATCCGGTTCGAACGTCCACAGTTCACGGCCATCCGACACCACCACCTGCGGGAACGGCTCGCGTACCTCCCAGTACAGCCGGTCGGGAAGCCCCAGATGCATCACCCCTTCGGATTCCTGCAGGGTGAAGCCGGTCTCGTCACTGACCGTCTGGGTGAACTCCGCGGAGAACGTCTCCAGGCCGGCCATGAAACGTTCCAGCGCCAGGCGGGCATCATCGGCCGCAGCCGCCGGCGCGGCGAACAGGAGCAGCAGTGCCGCCAGCAAGCCGGCGAGCATGGAAGACCCGCGCAGCGGGCCAGTGGCAAAACTCGGGGGACGCGGGTTCATGCGATCTCCGTCAGGGAAACTCGGATCAACAGATTGCGCGGCGACAGCTTAATCCGCAGTGAACGAGGCCGTGCACCTCACTCGTTCGAGCGATCGGGCACCAGCACCTCGCGATTGCCGTTGGACTGCACCGGGCTGACCAGCCCGGCGGCCTCCATGTCCTCGACCATGCGCGCGGCCCGGTTGTACCCGATCTTCAGCCGTCGCTGGACATACGAGATCGAGGCCTTGCGCGACTCGGTGACGATCTGCACCGCCTGGTCATAGAGCGGATCCGACTCCGATTCGTTCCCTTCGCCCGATTCCAGCCCCGGGATCGCCGCCGCGCCGGCCTCCGGCTCGTCGAGGATCGCCTCGTTGTAATCCGGCTCGCCAGTGGACTTGAGATACTCCACCACCTGGTGCACCTCGTTGTCGCCCACGAAGGCCCCGTGCACGCGCTCCGGCATCGCCTTGCCCGGTGGCAGGTAGAGCATGTCGCCATGCCCCAGCAGGTGCTCCGCGCCCATCTGGTCGAGGATGGTGCGCGAATCCACCCGCGACGACACCTGGAAGGCGATGCGGCTGGGGATGTTGGCCTTGATCAGGCCGGTGATCACGTCCACCGACGGCCGCTGGGTGGCCAGGATCAGGTGCAGCCCGGCCGCGCGCGCCTTCTGCGCCAGGCGCGCGATCAGCTCCTCCACCTTCTTGCCCACCACCATCATCATGTCGGCGAACTCGTCGACCACGATCACGATGAACGGCAGCGGCTCCAGCTCCGGCGCCTCGGTCTCGGTGACCGACTGCGCCGGATCGAACAGCGGGTCCTTCAGCGGCTCGCCGGCGGCGCGCGCGTCGCGCACCTTCTTGTTGAAACCGCCGATGTTGCGTACCCCCAGCGCCGACATCAGCTTGTAGCGCCGTTCCATCTCGCCGACCGCCCAGCGCAGGGCGTTGGAGGCGTCCTTCATGTCGGTGACCACCGGGCACAGCAGATGCGGGATGCCCTCGTAGACCGACAGCTCCAGCATCTTGGGGTCGATCAGGATCAGCCGCACCTCTTCCGGTGTGGCCTTGTACAGCAGCGACAGCAGCATCGCGTTGACGCCCACCGACTTGCCGGAGCCGGTGGTCCCGGCCACCAGCAGATGCGGCATCTTCGCCAGATCGGCCATCACCGGCGCGCCGCCGATGTCCTTGCCGAGGGCCATGGTCAGCGGCGACTTGCCGGCGTCGAACTTCTCCGAACGCAGGATCTCGCTGAGGGCGACGATCTCGCGGTTGTCGTTGGGGATCTCCAGGCCCACCGTGGAACGACCGGGGATCACCTCGACGATGCGCACCGCGATCACCGACAGCGAACGCGCGAGGTCGGTGGACAGCCCGGAGATGCGCGAGGCCTTGACCCCCGGAGCCGGCTGCAGTTCGAAGCGGGTGATCACCGGACCCGGCTGCACCGCGACCACCTCGACCTCCACGCCGAAGTCCTTCAGCTTGAGCTCGACCTGGCGCGACAGTGCCTGCAGCGCCTCTTCCGAATGCCCCTCGGAGGCCGCCGGGGGTTCGTCCAGCAGGCCCAGTGGCGGGATCGGATCGGCGCCCTCGCCGGCGGTGAACAGCGGCACCTGCTTTTCCTTCTCCACCCGCGGGCTGGGCGGCGGGGCCTCGACCTTCGGCTCCACCCGTTTCGGCGGGCGGTCCGCCGTGCGCTTGCGCTCCTTCTCCACGCGTTCTTCGCGCCCGGCCCGCTGCTGCCGGCCGATGCGGCGATCGCGCGCCAGCTCCAGCCGCGCCCTCGCGGCCTCCCAGCCGCGCACCAGCGCACGCCCCAGACCGTCCATCAGCGCAAACCACGACAGCCCGGTGAACAGCGTGACCCCGGCAAGGAACAGCGCCAGCAGCACCAGCGTGCCACCGACCAGCCCCAGCCCGGCGACCGCCCAGCCGCCGAACAGGTCGCCCAGGATTCCCCCGGCATGCACCGGCATGCCACCCGGCAGCAGGTGCAGGGCCGCCAGCGCCGAACCGGCGATCAGCGCCACCACCAGGGCCGCGCCGCGCACGCCGATCTCCAGGGCACTGGCCATACGCGCATCGCGCCGGTGACGGAACAGCCACCAGCCGATGCCGGCGACCGCCAGCGGGATCAGGAAGGCCAGATGGCCCAGCAGGTGAAAGGCGATGTCGGCAAACCACGCCCCGGTGGTTCCGCCCAGGTTGCGCGTCCCGTCGCCATCGCCGGTGGTGGACCAGGCGGCGTCGCCCGGGTGATAGGTCACCAGGGCCACCAGCAGGTACAGCGCCAGCATGCCGAAGATCAGCAGCGCGCCCTCGCGCAGCCCGCGCAGCAGCTGCCCGCTGAGCGTGGGCGGCGTCGACGGCGCCGCGCCCTGGCCGGACTTCGGGCCGGACTTCGACCCCGTCTTCGCGCCGGATTTCTGCCCCTTGCCTGTGGATTTGGCCTTGCTTGCGGCCATGCGCTCCCCGTCGGTGCCGGCCCGCCAGCGCGGGCATCTCGAATCAGGGTGCAGTTTACCGGTTCAGAGAGTCCCCGTGGGGACTTGTGCCCCAGACCGCAAACACCGGATCGGCATGATCCAGGCGTCCGGCGTAGGGATCGTCCGCGGGCCGCGGCAGGCCACGCAGGCTGAACGTGGCCAGGTCCGCGAACCCCGCCTCCAGAAACCGGTCCAGCACCAGCCCCATGCGCTCGAAGTCGAACAGCCGTTCCCAGACCGCAATCGCTTTGGTGGGGAAACAGCGATCCGAAAACGTCACCACGAACACGCCACCCGGCCGCAGCACCTCCTGCACCGAGGCAAAGACCGCGCCGGGCCGGGTCAGATACTCGACCGAAGCGGTACAGACCACGGCGTCCAGGCTGTCCGCCGGGAACGGCAGGCCGGGACGGGTGTTCAGGTCCTGCACCAGGGCCTGGTTCAGCAGCGGGTTCGCGGCCAGCTCTTCCCGGTTCATGCCGAGACCGACGACCGCCTCCGGTTCGGCAACCCCGTCCAGATGCGATGCCCAGCTCGCCATGAGATCAAGGACCCGTGCGCCCGGCGGCAGCAGCGCGGCGTACAGTGCCGCCACCCCGGCGCGCGCGGTGGCATCCAGATGGTGGACCATGCGCGGCCGGGCGTAGAACGCCGCGTCGTCCTCCGGATCCTCCCGCTCGCAGGCGCCGCCGCTCCAGAAATCCGTCGGCACGCCGCGCCAGCGGGCCTGCATCCCGGGCCCGCGTTCGGTCAGTCGCCCGGTCACGTCGACCGCGGCCCCCTCGCGGCTTTCGGGATGTACCCCCAGCAGCCGACCGGTCAGACGCAGCTCGCGCCCCGCGAGGGGGTGGTTCAGGTCCGCCAGCAGGCGGTCCTCTTCCAGGGCCCCCACGCGAAACAGGGTCCGGTCCCCTTTCTCGATCCCGGCATGTCCGGCGATGAACCCCCGTGGATAGAACCTTCCGGCCCGCGGCTCGACCACCCGGTGGCGCCGCAACCGCCGGTTGAAGGCCGTCGGCGACAGCTCCACGACCCCTGCGGGATCGGCCGCGGGTACCAGGGACGCCGCCGGCCATTCGCAGGCCTCGCCCGGCGAACTTCCGCTCAGGCCGGAACCATCGCCGGCGGGCCAGAGATCCCTTTCGGGGTCCAGGCGCGGGAGGTACAGGCATTCGCGATGGCGGGCCTCGGGGCTGTTCCAGTCCAGCGTCCAGCCGACATCGGCCGTCCCTCCTGCCGACAGTGCCCCGGCATCCGGGATCTCGACCATGTTCGACTCGGGTACAAACGGATCCAGCATGCCGTTCTCCTTTCGATTCCCTGCGTTATCATGCGGCGAACCGCCCGTACGCGGCCACCGGAGGGAGCCATGACCGAGCCTTTGCCCGCCCTGCTCGTCGCCGTGATCGCCGGCGATCTGGAGGAACGCGCCGTGCATATCGCCGCCGAGGAGGGTGCACCGAAGCCCTCGCTGCACGAGGGGTTCGGTATCGGCTTTCCGGAGCACATGCGCTTCTTCGGCGTGACCTACCAGGGACTGGAATCGGTGTGCATCTGGAAGACCGATCCGGCACGCGCCGAACGCATTGCCCGGCGGCTGAACCTCGAACTCGACCTGCTGCAGCCCTATAACGGCCTGGCCTTTACCCTGGAGGCCTCCGACGACACCGAGGCCCTGCTGGACATGGCCAGTGCCCGCCCACAGACCCCGGCCTCCCCCGGACACGAGCCGCCCCCACCGGCTGCCGGACTGCCGCTGTCGCTGCTGGCGGTGATGTTCCCGGACGCCGATCGCGATGCGGCGGTGGAAATCGTGCGCCGGGGCGGCGGCGCCGGGCTCACCCTGCTGGATGCGCGCAACGCCACCACCGACCACCATCCGCGCATCCTCAGCCTGCACTACGAGGGGGCCCGCACCCTGCTGCTCGCGGTACTGGAGACCGGCCACGCCGAACGCCTGCGCACCACGCTGGACACCGAACTGGGACTCGCCGCGCGCGGACGCGGCCTCGGGCTGGTGCTGCCACTGCGCGGAGTGGCCGGGCTCAAACCGGAGCAGATCGAGCGGCTGCTGGAAGACGGCGACCGCTGACCCGCTGCGACCGCCCCGCCAAAGCCGGTACACTGCGCGGCATGGCACAGCTTACCTTTCAGGGCGCCACCGGCGAGGTCACCGGTTCGCGCTATCGCATCGACACCGACCACGCCCGTTACCTGCTCGAATGCGGCATGCAGCAGGGCGGCAGCGACGCCGACGAGCACAACCGCGCCTCGCTGGCCGAGGTGGCGGCGAATACCGACGCCGTGATCCTCTCGCACGGCCATCTGGACCACTCGGGCCTGCTGCCGAAACTGGTGCGCGACGGCTACCGCGGCCCGATCTACTGCACGCCGGGGACGCTGGAACTGCTGGACATCATGCTGCGCGACTCGGCCTTCGTGATGGCGAAGGACATCGAGTGGGAGAACAAGTGGCGCGCACGCAACGACCGCGAGCTGCTGGAACCGCTCTACGACGAACAGGACGTGGAGACCACGCTCGAGCTGTGCGAACCGGTCTCTTACGGCCAGCCCCGACATCTGGAAGACGGGTCGCGCCTGACCTTCCACGACGCCGGGCACATCCTGGGTGCCGCCATCGTCGAGCTGGTGGTGCCCTCCGGCGGCCGCGAGCGGCGGCTGGTCTTCTCCGGCGACCTCGGCAATCCCGAGTCGGTGCTGATGAACGAGCCCGCACGGCCGGAGCAGGCCGACCACGTACTGCTGGAAAGCACCTACGGCGACCGCGACCACCGCCCGCTGGAAGAAACCATCGAGGAATTCGCGCAGATCCTGCAGGAGGCCTGGGACGATGGCGGCAACGTACTGATCCCCGCCTTCGCCGTGGGCCGCACGCAGGAAATCCTCTACCACCTGGGCATGCTGCACCACGCCGGACGGGTGCCGCAGCAGAAGATCTTTCTCGACAGCCCGATGGGAATCCGCGTCACCGAGCTGTACGCGCGCTGCCGCCAGTCCCTGAACTCGGAGGACCTGGAACGGCTGCATCAGGCGGCCAACGGGAACACGCGGGAATACCTCCCGCCGCTGGAGTTCACCCGCACGGTGGAAGAATCCATGGCCATCAACCGCATCTCCGGCGGCGCGATCATCATCGCCGGCGCCGGGATGTGCAACGGCGGCCGTATCCGCCACCACCTCAAATACAACCTCGAACGACGCAGCACGCATCTCGTGATCGCCGGTTTCCAGGCCGCCGGGACCCTCGGCCGCCAGCTGGTGGACGGCGCCCGCTCAGTGAAGATCCACGGCGACGACATCGCGGTGAAGGGCCATGTGCATACCCTGGGCGGGCTCTCCGCGCACGCCGGCCAGTCCCGGCTCCTCGACTGGGCCGCCGGCTTCCGCGACCGACCGGTCTTCCATCTGGTGCACGGCGAACCGGCCGCGCGCGAGGCCCTGGCGCAGGTGATGCGCGAACGCGATCTGGACGCCCGCATCCCGGACTATGGCGACACCATCGAGCTGTAGCCGCCACCCGATCCCGGGCTCGGGATCGGGCACCGGGGTACGACCATGACCGGGGCTCCCGACACCGGCGCCCTGGCGCTGATCGCCGGCTTCCTCGGCGGTCTGGGGCTGTTCCTGCTCGGCATGCACCTGCTCACCGACGGGCTGCGGACCGCCGGTGGCAAGGCCCTGCGCCAGATCCTGGGAAGCTGGACACGCACCCGCACGCGGGCACTGGCGACCGGCGCAGGAGTCACCGCGCTGGTGCAATCCTCCAGCGCGGTAACCCTGGCCATCATCGGTTTCGCCAATGCCGGTCTGCTGACCCTCGGTCAGTCGATCTGGGTGATCTTCGGATCCAACGTCGGCACCACGGTCACCGGCTGGCTGGTCTCCATCATCGGGCTGGAGATCCGCATCGAAGCCTTTGCCCTCCCGGCCATCGGGCTCGGGGCGCTCGTGTTCATCATCATGCGCGGACCCAGACTGCGCTACCTGGGCCTCGCGCTGGCCGGATTCGGCCTGTTGTTCCTGGGCATCGACGTATTGCGCGCCACCTTCGTGGACCTGGGCGAGACGGTGGATCTGGGTGCTCTCGCACGCCCCGGATTCGCCGGCCTGGTCATCATGGTCAGTATCGGCATGCTGCTGACGCTAGCCATGCAGAGTTCGTCGGCTTCCATGGCCATGGCCCTGACCGCGGCCATGAGTGGCGCCATCCCTCTGGAAGCCGCGGCCGCTGCGGTCATCGGTTCGAACCTCGGGACCACCATCAAGGCGGTGCTCGTCGTGATCGGGGCCACCGCCAATGCCAAGCGCGTGGCCGCCGCCCATGTCATCTTCAACGCCCTGACGGCTGTCGTCGCCCTGTTGATGCTTCCCTGGTTCCTGGCCGGCATCGAATGGATCTGGGGCGGCCCCGAGACGGCCCCCGCACCCGCCATGCTGCTGGCCCTTTTCCATACCGCCTTCAATGTCCTTGGCGTGATTCTGATGATCCCCCTCGCCACCCCCATGATCCGGCGGCTGCAGCATCACTTCGGGGGGGCCGACCTCGACCTGGCCCGGCCGCGCTACCTGGACGACAGTAGTGCAGGCGTACCGGAGCTGGCCCTGCAATCGCTCGTCATGGAAGTCGATCGGGCCGGAGATCTGGCCCATCGGATGGCCCGCGATGCTCTGGCCGAAACGCCTCCGGGCGAAGAAGGATTTCGCCAGCGACTGGATGTAGTGGAAAGACTGGTCGAAGCCATTGGCGAGTTTGCGAACCAGGCCGGGCGCGTGCCGATGGCCGATCCGGCCGCCGAAGGCATCGCCGAGGCCGTCCGGGTCGCACGCTACCACCAGGATACCGCCGCGCGCTCGGCCGAGATTGCGGAACTGCGCCGCAAGGCGGAGGATGACACTACGCCACGGATGACATCACAGCGCCGCGCCTGGCAGGCCCGCGTCATCCGGGCCCTCGACTGCGCACGCCTGGAACGCGAAGAAGACCAGCCCGACACCACCACGGGCAACATGCAGGATGCCCTGGAAGAGGTCGAGTCCGCCTACCAGGAACTGAAATCCGCGCTCCTGCGCGAAGGCACGTTCGGTGCCCTGTCACTCGCCGAAATGGACCGCCAGCTAAGGATCATCAGCCTGGCCCGGCGTCTGGCGAGCCAGGCCGCCAAGGCCCATGAGCGGGGCATCGCACTCCACGGACTGGCCGGCAATCACCACTGAAACCCGCGACGGTACACTGAAGCATGGACCCGGAAACCCTCAGTGACGCCCTGGAACAGGGCCGCGCCCGCGAGCAGCAGTTCGCGGACCTGACCTCCCACCGCCTGCTGGAGAGCGTGGATGGCTTTCCGCGCGGCAGCGTGGTGCTGCCCGACGGGCGCGTGCTGCCCGGCTACCCGTCCATCGCCCGCATCCAGTCGCTGGCCGCCGGCCTGCCGCGCCAGTTCGACGGCCCGTTCCGGGCCGAGGAGAAGATCGACGGCTTCAACGTGCGCATCCTGCGCGAGGGCGACGCGATCTACGCGTTCTCGCGCGGCGGATTCGTGTGCCCGTTCGCCACCGACCGGGTGCCGGATTTCGTCGACCCGCAGGTGTTCGAGGAGGACCCGGAGCTGATCCTGTGCGCCGAGATCGCCGGCCCCGACACCCCGTACATGGAGGGCACCAGTGCTCAGGTGGAACACGACATCCAGCTGTTCGTGTTCGACATGATGCGCCGCGATCACGCGGGCTTTCTGCCGCATGCCGACAAGCAGCGCCGGATCGAGCGCCATGGTCTGCCGCAGCCGGCGCAGCACGGCGTGTTCCACCCCGACGAGCTCGAGGCCCTGCGCCACCGGATCCTGGAACTGGACGCGCGCGGCGTGGAGGGGCTGGTGCTCAAGGCCGAGGACAACGGCGTGCGCGCCAAGTACGTGACCGGCCGTTCCTGCATCAACGACATCCGTGTCTGCAGCGGGCAGCTGCTGGACCTGCCCGCGGAATACTTCACCCACCGACTGATGCGGCTTGCGGTCTTCCTGACCGAGCACGGACACACCGGCGACCCGGAGATCGAGCGCGCCCTCGGGCGCGCCTTCCTCGAAGGCATGGACGACGCGGTCGCCTCCAGCAAGCAGACCGGCCATGTCGGCCAGCACTATCGCTGCCGCTTTCGCGAGCGCGCCAACGCCCTGCGGTTCATCGAGCACATGCGCACCACCGGCGGACGCCACGTGCGCGTCGACCCCGCCAGCCCGCAGCCCGACACGGGCGAGCGGGAAGGCTACTGGCGCGTGGATCTGGAGCGTCGTTTCGACCGCATGACCGGCACCCTGGCCTCGGCCCTGCGCGGCGACTCGCAGTTCGACTGAATCAGTCGCGGGTGTAGGTGCCCACCAGCCGGTTCATGCCGATCACGTGCGGTTCGGCACGCTCCAGGAACTGTTCCAGGGTCAGCCCCGGCGGAGCCTGGAGATCGGCATCCAGCGCCAGCACCCAGAAGAAGTAGTGGTGCACGCCGTGCCCGCCGGGCGGCATGGGGCCGCCGTAACCGCTGCGGTCGAAATCGGTGTGCCCGGCGGTCCCCAGCGAGGTGCCGGCCTCCAGGTTGGTGACGTCGGGTGGCAGGTTGTACAGCACCCAGTGAACGAAACCGTAGGCGCCGGGCTTGACCAGCGGGGCATCGGGATCGTGACAGATGATCGCGAACCCGCGGGTGCCCTCGGGGGCCCCGCTCCAGGCCAGCGGCGGGGACACATCCTCGCCCTCGCCGGTGTAGCGCGCCGGGATCTTCCCGCGCGACTCGAATTCCGGGCTGATGAGCTGCATGTCGGACAGGGCAAAACCCATAAGGACCTCCTGGAACGTTGGTGTGGCCTGTAGCCATTTCACCGTAGCGACCCTGCCGGCCGGATGCCAGGGGGTGGCTCGGGCGAAACCTGTGCCTATTTGCAGCACCGGCCGGGCTGTTTGATCATGCCGGCGTGATGATCCGCTGGCTGCGCAATCCGTTCCGTCGCAGGAATCCGCTGGACACCGCCGCGCGCGCGGTGGACCGGGGGCGCGCCGGCGTGGAAACCGTGCTGGGCCTGCCGCACCGCCTGGCGGTGCCGCTGCTGCAGCGCCATTTCGGCGATGCTGCGGTGCCCTCCAGCGAGGGCTTTCGCGAACACGGCCGCGACGGTTCCTGGACGCTTCCCGCGCCCGCCCCGGAGTTCTCCGTGCGGCTGGATGCCGACTCCGAGGGACGCCTGATCCACGGCCGCATCACCGGTTCCGGCCCTTACGCCGGACTGGTGGTCTTCAGCGACTGGAGCCCGGACCACCCGGCCGCGGTCTGGCAGATCCGCATCGAGGAACCGGCCGGAGAACAGGCCACTGCGCTGCAGGATTACCTGCTTAAGGGGTCCTGAACGAGATTTGCGTCACATAATCTGGCGTGCAATAGTTCAACCTGCCTGTTCTTCTGGTATTTACCCGACCGCATTCTACGGACAGATCATGCCAGACACCCGGACCAACGTCCGCTTTGCCGGGCTCAACGACCGCGTCGACCGCGAACCGGCACTGCGTACCCTCGAACGGGCCCTGTCGATTCACACGGACCCGTCGTCCCACGGCGGGCCACCTCGGGCGCGCGCCGAGGAAATCCTGTGTGATCCCGGCGCACACATCGCGTCCTTTGCCGACCCGGCAGAGGCAAGACACCTGGTCCAGCGACTGGAACGCAACGGCATCCACTGCGATATGGCCACCGCGGAAGACAACGCGGACGGCGAGGACGAAGCCACGCCGTTGTTCGGTAGCGACGCCGGCTTCCGGGAGATGCGCCAGTGTCCGCACTGCGGCGAACGCCAGGAAGCCGAGCGACAGACCTGCGTCGCCTGCGGGCACGCGATGGACGATACCCGACCCCGGCCGGCACCACGCCGGCGCGCACCCGCCGCGGAATCACCCGCAGTACCAGCCGGAAGACCCGACGCCGACACGACGCACGAAGGGCCCGGCTACCACACGCGGCCTGTCTTGCCAGGACGAGTTTCACTGGTCTTGCTGACCGTCGCCCTGGTCGGCGGAGGCTACAGCCTCTGGGGCCCGGAACTCGCTCCCCCGGACGAAGACCCCGAGACCCCCTCATCCATCATTTCTCCGGAGTTGGCGGAGTCGGAGTCGGCCGGACCGACCTATGACCCGGAAGCCGGGGTGAACCCCTACGCCGAGCGCCTCGAGGAACTCGGGGTCGATACCGAGCAGATGCAGGATGCCGTTGGAGCAAGCGACGCCGTCCCGCAGCTGGACCGAACCATGGAGGTGGAAGAGCATGAGTGAAGCCCTCGCGGAACAGCAGAAAACCGATGACCGGCAGCGCGTATTCGCCGCGGACCGGCTGGAACTGCCCGAGGGCATCATCCGCGAGCTGATGGAGCTGGATCCCATCGCGGATCCGGACTGGAAGAAACGCCTGGAGGCCAACCTTCGTCAGCTCGGTGAAAACGAGCGAAAATACGCGTTTCATCAATACCTGGAACCCAAGGGGATCCGCTACAACGCCAAACTGAAACAGCTGGAGTACGAACCGCCTCTGACCTTCGAGCAGGCCTTCCACAATACCTCCAGCCCGGAACTGCGGGATATCGGTGCCCGCCTGAAACAGGCTCAGGAGGATATCGACAGCGCCGAGACGCCCGAGGCCTTCGCCGACCACCTGGAAGGTTCGCTGTCCCTGCTGGACGAATTCGATACCGGCGACGACCTGGCCCTGCAGAAACAGAAAAAGGCCCTGCGCGACGCCTACCTGTTCCGGTTGGTCGAGCTGACGCGCCGGGCATCGTTCACCGTGGGCCGCAACTATCGCGGGATCAGTGCCGCCAATGTGAAGCGTTACACCATCGAGGTATTCCTGAAACACCAGCTGCTCGGCTACCGGTTCCGGACTCTGCCGGTCACCACACTGGAGGAGAACGCGCACCCCTTCATCCGGGATGTCGTCGCCCCGGAGGCACGTACGCGTCAGTGCGACATCGTACGGACGGCCACCACTATCTACCTGATCGCTCCCACGGAGGGCGACCATCTCAACCCGTTCTCGGTACGCCGCTTCCTGCGCGAGGAGGTCACGGGCGACCGCTTCGTTTACTTCAACGCGGCGGTCATACCGGCGAAGACCGAGAGTCTGGACCAGGAAAATGTCCAGAAGATCGTGCAATTCACCCTGACCCGGATGGTCACGCTGCAACGCAAGCTGAGCGGCAACATCGTCGCGGCGGTGGAGGAGTTGTGGAAGGCCCAGCACGACTATCTGGCCCCGATGCTGCGCGAACCCATCGACCCGGGCACCTCGTCACTGGACCACGCCATCACGCGGCGGGTGATGCACTTCGAGAAGGCGGTAGAAAACGAGATTCTCCGGGAGATGGACCGACTGCTTCGCGAGGAGGCCAGCACGCCGGACGATTTCGACTACCTGTACATGAGCCTGCGGCGCCTGCTGATCGAACTTGCGGGCGAGGTCCGGGACTTCGGCATGGATTCGGCGGCCCGCTGGAGCCGCAAGACCGACGAGCTGGATCTCCGCGTGATCTCCATGCTGCGCCTGCTGGAGAAAATGCGCACGCATATTTTTTCGGTCGATGCCGGTGCCGACGACGCGGAGGGACGCAAGGAGCTGGAGGAATTCCAGAGCGAGTTGAACAAACTTCTCAAACATGCCGAAGACCAGGAACTGGCCCTGCGCGAACGTCTGCAGGAGGCCCAGGCCCGGGAAGAACGTTCGCGCCGCTTCTATCAGCACTGGCTGGAGACCATGCTACGGGGCTTTCGCAAGCCGGAAACCGCCGAAGAAGTTCAGGAGCGAATCCGCAAGAACCGTTTTGACTGCTATATCGAGGCGATCCGTCTGCAGAAGCGCAACCGGCGCTACTCCGTCTACCTCGAGTTCGAGGAACTGACCCCCATCAAGGAGGGCGTCCGGCACTACGCCATCCCCCGCGGACGTCAGGGAGTGAGCCAGCTACCAGCGATCCTGCGCATGTCCGAAGACATGGAGACGTTCAGCATAACCGCAGTCAAGAACGCCCTGACCCTTGGCTAGTTCCCACAGGACCGCCCCCAGAACGGTATCGCTCGTGCTCGGCAGCGGCGGCGCTCGCGGTCTCGCCGAGATCGGGGTCATCCGCTGGCTGGAAGACCATGCGAACTACGAGATCCGGACGATTGCCGGCTCCTCCATGGGGGCAGTGGTCGGCGGCATCTATGCCGCCGGACAGCTGGACACCTACGAGGAATGGGTGTGCACCCTGCGGCGTCAGGACGTCTGGCGACTGCTGGATTTCTCGTTCTCCGGAGCCGGTCTGTTCCGCGGTGAACGCCTGGTCGAAAAGCTCCGCGAGATGCTGGGCGATACCGACATCCGCAATCTGCCCATCCGCTTTACCGCGGTGGCCACGGACATCGAACGCGAGCGCGAGGTGTGGCTCAACGAGGGCGCGCTGTTCGACGCGATTCGCGCGTCCATCGCCATACCCACGGTGTTCACCCCGGTGCGCCTAAACGGGCGGCTGCTGGTGGACGGCGGCCTGCTCAACCCGGTCCCCATCGCCCCGACCCTTTACGACGACAGCGACGTCACCATCGCGGTCAGCCTCAACGGACGGGTGGACGAGCGTCTGGGTCCGAAACGCAGCTCGCCCGGGGACCATCAGGGGGATTCCGCCGCCACTCGCCTGCGCGATGGCCTGCGCAGCGCGCGCGACGTGCTGCCCGACCGCATTGGCTCCTGGCTGCAGGACTGGCAGGGGCGACTGGGACTCGGCGAGACCGACTCGCGTCTGACCGAGGAGCAAGAGGCGCGGGCGCTGGGCCTGATCGACATGGTCTCGCATTCCATCGAGGCCATGCAGGGCAGCATCGCGCGTTTCCGCGTGGCCGCCTACAACCCCGAGCACCTGATCGAGGTACCCGTGAACGCCTGCGGGGTGTTCGACTTCCACCGCGCACGGGAGATGATCGATCTGGGATACGAGCTGGCCGAGCGCCGTTTCGCGCTGCAGCGGTAAGAAAACCCCGGCCGGTCTCAGGTGCGCGGCAGCGTGACCCCGCGCTGGCCCTGGTACTTGCCTCCGCGGTCCTTGTACGAGGTTTCGCACTCCTCGTCCGACTGCAGGAACAGCATCTGCGCCACGCCTTCATTGGCATACACCTTGGCCGGCAGCGGCGTGGTGTTGGAGAACTCCAGCGTCACGTGGCCTTCCCACTCGGGTTCCAGCGGGGTCACGTTGACGATGATGCCGCAGCGGGCGTAGGTCGACTTGCCCAGGCAGATGGTCAGCACGTCGCGCGGGATGCGGAAGTACTCCACCGTGTGCGCGAGCGCGAAGGAATTGGGCGGGATGATGCAGACGTCGGCATGCACGTCGACGAAGCTGCCCTCGTCGAAGCCCTTGGGATCGACGATGCTCGAGTTGATGTTGGTGAAGATCTTGAAGTGATCCGAACAACGCACGTCGTAGCCGTAGCTGGACGTACCGTAGGAGACGATGCGCTCGTCGTCGCGATAACGGATCTGGCCGGGCTCGAAGGGATCGATCATCCCCTCGGCCTCGGCCATGCGACGGATCCAGCGGTCGGACTTGATGGTCATCCCTGATCGCCCGCCGTCATCAGTTGTTCTGGATGACGATGTTGGGGAACTTGCTGCTGTAGTCCCGCGCCTGTTCCGCCAGCCGGGCGCCGGTGCGCCGCGCGATCTCGCGGTAGATCTCGGTGATGCGACCATCGGGGTCGGCGATCACGGTCGGTTCGCCGCCATCGGCCTGCTCGCGGATGCGGATGTCCAGCGGCAGCGCGCCCAGCAGGTCCACGCCGTATTCCTCCGACATGTTCTCCGCGCCGCCCTGGCCGAAGATGTACTCCTCGTTACCGCATTTCGAACAGATGTGGATGCTCATGTTCTCGATGATCCCGAGCACCGGCACCTCGACCTTCTCGAACATTTGCAGGCCCTTGCGCGCGTCCAGCAGGGCGATGTCCTGCGGCGTGGTCACGATCACCGAGCCGGAGACCGGGATCTTCTGCGACAGCGTCAGCTGAATGTCGCCGGTGCCCGGCGGCAGGTCGATGACCAGGTAGTCCAGGTCCTTCCAGTTGGTCTCGTTGATCAGCTGTTCCAGCGCCTGGGTCACCATCGGCCCGCGCCAGATCATCGGCGTGTCCTCGTCGATCAGGAAGCCGATGGACATCGCCTGCACGCCGTGGCGCTCCAGCGGTTCCATGTGCTTGCCGTCCTTCGACTCCGGCTTGTCCTTGATCCCCAGCATGCGCGGCTGGGAGGGGCCATAAATGTCGGCGTCGAGGATGCCGACACGCGCACCCTCGGCCGCCATGCCCAGGGCCAGGTTGACCGCGGTGGTGGACTTGCCCACCCCGCCCTTGCCCGAGGCCACGGCGATGATGTTCTTGATCCCGGACATCGGCTTGAGGCTCTTCTGCACCGCGTGGGTCAGGACCTTGCAGCCGACATTCACCTCGACCGCCGCGTCCCCGGCGACGCCGCGCACCGCCTGCTCCACCGCGGCTTGCAGTTCGTCGTGGTAGCCGGAAGCGGCATAACCCAGCTCGATGTCCACCGCGACCCGCGAGCCGTCGATGCGGATATCCTTCACCTGGTTGGCGGACACCAGGTCGGTTTCGAGGTACTTGTCCTGCACCTGCTTCAGGGCGGATTCGATCTGCTCGCGCGAGAGTTCAGCCATGGTTGCCCGGTTTCCGTTGATTGGGAGTGTGATCGCGCGATTTTACTGCCCGCAGACCGGGACGCCAATGACTGCACGCCACGGCCGACTTTCGGCGTCCCCGGATCCGGGCCGAGAGGAGGCCTGTCAAGGCCCCAGCCCGACAGATTGTCCGATTTGTGCACATCCGCGGCGATCGGCCACCCCGGCGGGACAGGATAGCGAAAACAGCCGGAAAGACACTCGACAAAACTTTTTCAAGTCCCTGTTTATGAATCGTTTTTAAAAAGTTGGTCGTTTTTTGACCAATCTGAGGCAAAGCCCCGTCTGACAAGGCTTGCGGACAAATGCCACGGGTTTTCCCACAGAGTTATCCACAGGTTCTGTGGACAGTCACGGGGCTTGACACCCGTCACCCGATAGCTCCGGCAATGTGACCCGGCCGACAGAACCCGCCCGCCGTGCATGCCGCGCCGTGCATCGCCCGGTCGAAACCCGTAATGTGAAGACTTGCGCGACGCGTATCCAGCGGGAAGGGTCCGGACAAAATCATGCTCAAGGAAGTGGCGATCGGCGGTGCGGTCCTGGTGGTCGCGGGACTGGGGTATCACCAGTACGAAATCGGTCAGATCGAGCGCAGCCTCGACGAGTTCGCGGCGGAACTGCGCCCGCTGGGCGAGCTGGACTATTCCGGGGTGCGCATCGGCCTGAACGGCCACCTGCACGTCGACGGCGTGCGCTTCGACCCGCACGCCCTCCCCGGGCGGCTGCGGGCCGAGCGCATCAGCGTCGAGGCGGACGGCATCCCGGAGCTTCTGCGCCTGCGCCGCACCCTGGAGCGCGACCGCCTGCCGCGAGCCCTCGGCGCCTCCGTGCACCAGCTGCGGGTCCCCGCGACATGGTCGCGCGCCAACGCGGATGCCCCCCTGGCCCGTTTTTTCACCCGCCTGGACACCGCCGGCTGCAGTGCCCTGGCGGACGCCGGGCCCGGGCAGGTGCTTGACCGTCTTGGCATGGCGCGGGCGCCCGTGGACCTCGCGCTGTCCTATCGCATTGAAGGCAGTGGCGAGCGGCTGGAGCTGCGCGGCGCATACCAGGCCGGCGCCCTCGGCGGCTTCCACGGCCGGGTGGAGTTCGAGCCCCGCGCCGGTTCGCGCGACCTGGAACGCTTCGTCCCGGCGCTGCTGGAAGCGCCCATGCGCGAGTTCGGCCTCGAATATCGCGATGCGGGCTATTACGCCTCCCTGCAGGACTTCTGCCTCCGCGAAGCCGGCCTGGAGGCGGAGTCCTGGCGCGAACATCACATGGGCGAATGGCTGCAGACATGGGCCGATGCCGGATTGCAGCCGGGGCCGGCCCTGACGCGCGGCTATCGCGAATTCGTCGCGCAGCCGGACTCGATCGAGCTGCAGGCGGGTCGCGTGCGCGCTCCGCTGCGGCGGGCACGCGGTCTGGATTCGCCGATAGAACTCCTCGACCGCGTGGATCTGCGCCTCGCGATCAACGGCGAGCGCATCGGGCCCGTGGTCCTGCACACCGGGGATTTCGTCGGCCTGCCCGACGCGACGGAGCCGGACACGGGGGGCGACTCTCCGGACATGGAGGCAGCGCGCGACCGCGAGCCCGAGCGCGCCACCGCATCCGCACCCGATTCCGGGACTGAAACCGCGCTCGCACCGGGCGCCCCGACGGGCGGAACCCTCGCCTGGGAAGCCCTGCCGGGGCATGTCGACCGATACGCCATCGTGATTACCGAACGCGGGCACCGTCGCCCGGGCCGACTGCTGGAGGCGGGCGACGATCACCTGCGCCTGCGCCAGCGACTGCATGGCGGGTTCATCGTGATTCGGCTGCAGCGTGACGAAATCCGCGAGGTCCGTGCCGCCCGCTGACACACTGTATCCTGCGCGGTTTTGCACAGACCGGCACGCCCCGGGCAGAGTCGGCAGCCGGGCACGCATCACGGCCGGGGACGACACGCGGAAAAATTGCAAGTTTCTGTTTCGAAGGGATTTTATTCAGAGTGGTTGATATTTGCCCAATCTGATGCAAGCCACGCACTGACAAGGGTTTGGCTCGCCTGCCATGGTTTTTCCCACAGAGTTGTCCACAGGTTCTGTGGACAACGGCCGGCTTGACCGGCACCGGGAAATGGATTAACCCGGCCTCCTCGTCCGTTCCGGCGGCTCGACATCCCGCCGGCCACACCGGACAATATCCGTTTCCGGATCACCCGCCGGCCGCACCGCCCGTGGCCGGACACCCGCGACCCGACACCACAGATCCCGAGGCCCATGACCGACACGCCGCGCAAGATCCTCGTCACCAGTGCCCTGCCCTATGCCAACGGGCCGATCCACCTGGGCCATCTCGTGGAGTACATCCAGACCGACATCTGGGTCCGTTTCCAGCGCGCCCGCGGCCACGAGGTGGTGTACGTCTGCGCGGACGATGCCCATGGCACGCCCATCATGCTCAAGGCGCGCGCCGAGGGCATCGAACCCGAGACCCTGATCGAGCGCGTGCGCGAGGAACACGAGGCGGATTTCGCCGGCTTCCACATCGGCTTCGACCACTACCATTCCACGCATTCGGCGGAGAACCGCGAACTGGCCGGCGAGATCTACCGCGCCCTGCGCGACGCCGGGCACATCGAGACCCGCACCATCGACCAGGCCTATGACCCCGAGGCCGGGATGTTCCTGCCGGACCGCTTCGTGAAGGGCCGCTGCCCGAAATGCGGGGCCGAGGAGCAGTACGGCGACTCCTGCGAGGCCTGCGGCGCGACCTACAGCCCGATGGAGCTGCAGGAGCCGGTGTCGGCCATCAGCGGGGTCACCCCCGAGTCGCGCGAGTCGGAACACTTCTTCTTCCGCCTGGCCGACTTCGAAGCCTTCCTGCGCGAATGGACGGGCTCCGGACGCCTGCAGGACGCGATCCGCAACAAGCTGGAGGAATGGTTCGAGGCCGGGCTGAGCGACTGGGACATCTCCCGCGACGAGCCCTACTTCGGCTTCGAGATCCCCGAGGCGCCGGGCAAGTACTTCTACGTGTGGCTGGACGCCCCCATCGGCTACATGGCGAGCTTCCGCGCCTGGGCGCGCGAACACGGCGAGGACTTCGACGCCTGGTGGCGACCGGATTCCGATGCCGAGCTGTACCACTTCATCGGCAAGGACATCGCCTACTTCCATACCCTGTTCTGGCCGGCCATGCTGCACGGCGCGGGCTATCGTACGCCCTCGGCGGTGTTCTGCCACGGCTTCCTGACCGTCAACGGCGCGAAGATGTCCAAGTCGCGCGGGACCTTCATTCGCGCCCGCGACTACCTCGACCATCTGAACCCCGAGGCCCTGCGCTACTACCTCGCCGCCAAGCTGGGCGACGGGGTCGACGACCTCGACCTCAATCTCGACGACTTCATCCAGCGGGTGAACTCCGATCTGGTCGGCAAGGTGGTCAACATCGCCAGCCGCTGCGCCGGCTTCATCACCAAGCGCTTCGACGGCCAGCTGGCCGCCGAACTGCCGCGCCCCGACCTGCACCAGGCATTCGTCGACGAGGGCGAGGCGATCGCCGCGGCCTACGAAAACCGCGAATTCGCCCAGGCCATGCGCCGCATCATGGCGCTGGCCGACCAGGCCAACCAGTACATCGACGAGGCCCGGCCCTGGGTGCTGGCGAAGGAGGCGGGGCGCGAGGCCGAGGTGCAGGCCATCAACACCCAGGGGCTGGACCTGTTCCGCATCCTGATCATCTATCTCGCACCGGTGCTGCCGAAGCTGGCGAACGAAGCGGCGGCCTTCCTGCGCGAGGACGACCTCTCCTGGGCCGGACGCACCCGGGCCTTCACCGGCCGTTCGATCGACCGCTTCAAGCCGTTGATGACCCGTATCGAGGGGAGCACGGTGGAAAGCCTGCTCGAGGCATCGAAGGCGTCGCTGGGCGGCGGCGAGGCCGCGGCAGACGAGGCGGCGAGCGGGGCGGCGGCCGGGGACGCGGAACCGGACCCGGCGGTGGAACCGATCGCCGATACCATCGACTTCGACACCTTCGCACAGGTCGACCTGCGGGTCGCCCGCATCGAGGTCGCGGAACACGTGGAGGGCGCGGACAAGCTGCTGCGCCTGGAACTGAACATTGGCAGCGAACGCCGCCAGGTCTTCGCCGGCATCAAGTCGGCCTATGCCCCGGAAGACCTGGTCGGCCGCCACACCGTGATGGTCGCCAACCTTGCCCCGCGCAAGATGCGCTTCGGCGTCTCCGAGGGGATGGTGCTGGCCGCCGGACCGGGGGGCGACGAGCTGTGGATCCTGAGCCCCGACGAAGGGGCCCGGCCCGGCATGCGGGTCAAGTGATCCGCATGCCGGTGATGCGGGTCATGGATTTGCATCCGGTGCTCGCGTAAGCTGCCCGCCTTTTGCCAACAAGGGACGCATGGAAAACAGTCTCGAATTCAAGGCCCAGGTGAGCCTGCTCGCCGATGCCGGTTCCCGTCTCGCGGCCCGCGGCTGGCTGCCGGCCCGCGCCGGGCACTTTTCCGCGCGCCTGGACGACCGCCATATCGTGGTCTCCGCTCCCGGGCGTCAGAAGGACATGCTCGACGAGAACGACTTCATCATCGTCGATCTCGACGGCAATCTGCTGTCCCCGGCGGAACGCACGCCGTCGCCGGAGACCTTTCTGCACATCATCATGTACCGCCGCGACAAGGACCTGGGCGCGGTGCTGCATACCCATTCGGCCAATGCCACGGTGCTCTCGCGCCAGCTGCCCGGCGGGCTGCATCTGAGCGACTACGAGGTCCTGCGTGAACTGCCGGTGGTGCAGCACCCCGCCGAAGGCATCGACGTACCGGTGTTCGCCAACGACCCGAACGTGCAGCAGCTGGCCGCGCAGGTCGATGACCGCATGAGCCGTCAGCCGGACCTGGCCGGCTATCTGATCGCCGGGCACGGCCTGTACACCTGGAGCCACACCGTGGAAACCGCGATCCAGCGGGTCGAGGCCTTCGAGTTCATGTTCGAGTGCGAGATCCTCGCGCGCCAGCTGCACCCATGACCCCGGCTCCCCAGGCAATCGTGCTCGCGTTCGAGGGCATGCTGGCCCCGGCGGATGTCCTGGCCGCAACCCTGGAACCGCGTGCCCGCGAGGAGCTGGGCCCGTTCCTGGAACAGCGCGCCGATGACCCGCTGGTGAAACGCACCCTCGCCGATCTGCGGGCCTATGCCGGACGCGAGCTGGACGACGCCGAGCTGCGCGTGCGCATCGACAGCTGGATGCGCGCAGGGCAGGACATCAGCCCGCTGCGCCAGCTGCAGGGCCTGATCTGGACCGAGGTGCTGGAACAGGGCGGCCTGCGGCCCGAACTGGACGCGGATACGGCGGCGGCGCTGACGCGACTGGCACGGGCCAACATCGCGCTGTACAGCTTTGGCGCCACGCCGGTGACCACCCAGCGCGAGTGGCTGCGGCGTGGCCCGGACCGCAACTTCGAGGCCCGCCTGGCGGGTTTCTTCGACACCCGCCTGGGCGGACGCCGCGACGCCGGCAGCTTCGGGCGCCTGGTCGCCGAGACCGGGCTGCAGGCGGACGAGGTTCTGGTGCTGTCGCCGGACCGCCGGCAGCTGGATGCCGCGCGCCAGGGCTGGCTCCGGACCGCTTGCCCGGCGCCGGAGCCCGGCGCCGGCCATGCGGATCCGGAAGGGGAGCCGCACCCTGCCCTGAGCCTGAACGCCCTGGCCGAACGCTGGGGAACCGCCGCCTGACCACCCGGCCATGACCGTGGCCGGGGCAGGGTTGAGGTGCCATCCACGGGGGTCGATACTATGTTGTTGACCCTGTTACTCGGAAATTGCGGGCAGGAACCGACTTGGAATACGTCCTGATCCTCATCAGCACGATCCTGGTGAACAACTTTGTCCTGGTGAAATTCCTGGGGCTGTGTCCGTTCATGGGGGTCTCGCGCAAGGTCGAGACGGCCACCGGCATGGGCCTGGCCACGACCTTCGTGCTGACGCTGTCGGCGGTGGCCTCCTACGTCATCAACGAATTCGTCCTCGCCCCGCTGGACCTGGAATATCTGCGCACCATCGCGTTCATCCTGGTGATCGCGGCCGTGGTCCAGTTCACCGAGCTGGTGGTGCGCAAGACCTCGCCGCTGCTGTACAACGTGCTGGGGATCTTCCTGCCGCTGATCACCACCAACTGCGCGGTGCTGGGCGTGGCCCTGCTGAACGTGCAGGAGGCGCACAACTTCGTCGAATCGGCGTTGTACGGCTTCGGCGCCGCGGTCGGCTTCTCGCTGGTGCTGATCCTGTTCTCGGCGATCCGCGAACGCATCGCGGTCGCCGACGTGCCGGTGGCGTTTCGCGGCAGTGCGATCGCGATGATCACCGCGGGCCTGATGTCGCTGGGCTTCATGGGCTTTTCCGGGCTGGTAACCACCTGACATGGACATCCTGATCGCCATACTCGCCATCACCGCGCTGGCCGCCCTGTTCGGCCTGGTGCTCGGCTATGCCGCGCAGCGCTTCCGCGTGGAGAGCAACCCGGTGGTGGACCAGATCGACGCGCTGCTGCCGCAGACCCAGTGCGGACAGTGCTCCTACCCCGGCTGCCGGCCCTACGCCGAGGCCATCGCCGCCGGCGAGGCCGACATCAACCGCTGCCCGCCCGGCGGGCAGGCCACGGTGGAGGCGCTGGCCGATCTGCTCGACCGCGACCCCAAGGCACTGGAAGAGGAAGAACAGGAAAAGAGCGTCGCGGTGATCGACGAGAACCTGTGCATCGGCTGTACCCTGTGCATCCAGGCCTGCCCGGTGGATGCGATCGTCGGCGCGGCCAAGCAGATGCACACCGTCATCGAGGAAGAATGCACCGGCTGCGAGCTGTGCATCGAACCCTGCCCCGTGGACTGCATCTACATGGTGCCGGTGGAGACCGACATCAGCGAATGGGGCTGGTCGGAACCCGAACCCTCGCCCATCGAACGGCCGCGCGACGCACCGCGGGCCTCCGCCTGATACCGCAACCATGCAGCTGCACCGTTTTCATGGCGGCCTGAAACTGGCCGACAACACGGAAGCAAGCACTGCCGAGCCGGTGCTGACCATGGGCGTGCCCGAACGCCTGACGGTCCCGCTGTGCCAGCACATCGGGGATCCCACCGAGCCCTGCGTTCAGGTCGGCGAACGCGTGACCAAGGGCCAGCGCATCGGTCAGGCCGCCGGCTACATCGCGGCCCATGTGCACGCCCCCACCTCGGGCGTGGTGGAGGACATCGGCGAGTACCCGGTCCCGCACCCTTCGGGCCTGTCCGCCCCCTGCGTGGTGATCCGCGCGGATGGCCGCGACGAATGGGGCGACACCCGCATGGAGCCGTGGCTGGACTGGGACACCCGCGACAGCCGCCGGCTGCGCGAGCGCATCCGCGAGGCGGGCGTGGTGGGCCTGGGCGGGGCGGCGTTCCCCACTGCGGTCAAGCTCAATCCGCGCGCCGGCCAGAACATCCACACCCTGATCGTCAACGGCGCCGAGTGCGAACCCTGGATCAGCGCCGACGACATGCTGATGCGCACCGCGCCCGAGGCGGTCTTCGAGGGCATCCGCATCGTCGCCCACCTGCTGGGCGTGGAGCGCATCCTGTTCGCGGTGGAAGACAGCATGCCGGAGGCCATGCGCGCCCTCACCGAGAATGCGCCGGCGGAACTGGCCGACCGCCTCGAGCTGGTCTCCATTCCCGCCGTCTATCCCACCGGGGGGGAGCGCCAGCTGATCCAGGTCCTGACCGGCCGCGAGGTTCCCAGCGGCGGGCTGCCCGCCGATCTGGGCATGGTCTGCCACAACCCGGGGACCTTCCGCGCGATCTGCGACGCGGTGATCCAGGGCCGGCCGCTGGTCTCGCGGCTGGTCACCGTCACCGGCCCCGGGGTGCACAGGCCGCGCAACGTCAACGCCCTGATCGGCACGCCGTTCGCCGACCTGGTCGCGGCCACCGGCGGCTACGACGCCGAGGTCGACCGCCTGGTGATGGGCGGGCCGATGATGGGTTTCGCGGTGCACGACGACGCCCTGCCGGTGATCAAGGGCACCAACTGCCTGCTGGCCACGCGCCCGCAGGATACCCCCTCCCCTGGCCCGCGCATGCCCTGCATCCGCTGCGGCGAATGCGCGGCGGTGTGCCCCGCCCGGCTGCTGCCGCAGCAGCTGTACTGGCAGGCGAAGGCCAAGGACTTCGACGCCATCCAGGACTACGGCCTGTTCGACTGCATCGAATGCGGCTGCTGCGCGCATGTCTGCCCCAGCAACATCCCGCTGGTGCAGTACTACCGCTACGCCAAGCACGAGATCTGGACCCGCGAGAAGGAACGCCAGAAGTCGGACGTGGCGCGCGAGCGCTACGAGTTCCGTCAGGCCCGGCTGGAGCGCGAGGAGCGCGAAAAGGCCGAGAAACTGGCAAAGAAAAAGGCCGCGGTGAAGAACAAGGAAGGCCAGGACGACGACAAGCAGGCCGCCATCCAGGCCGCGCTGGAACGCTCGCGTGCACGCAAGGCGGCGCGCAAGGGCCAGGCAGACGCCACCGGTTCTTCCGCCGGTTCCACCGGGGAGGCCCCCGAAGCTGGCTCCCCCACCCCCGGCGACACCGGCACGGGAACCGAACCCGCGGAGACCGGCGAGCCCGGCCGCTCCGAAGACACGGGTTCGGCGGACACCACGAACGCCACGGATGACAGTCAGGAGCACGGACGCTGATGCGCTTTCGCACCGAATCCTCACCGCACATCATCCCGCGCCACTCGGTCGGCGGGGTGATGCAGCAGGTCCTGCTGGCCCTGATCCCCGGCACCCTCGCCATGACCTGGTTCTTCGGCTGGGGCGTGCTGATCAACGTCGCCCTGGCGGTGGGCTTCGCGGTGGCGCTGGAGGCGGCCATGGTCGCGCTGCGCCGGCGGCCGGTGGGGCCAACCCTGGCCGACAACTCGGCGATCGTGACCGGCTGGCTGTTCGCCCTGGCCATCCCGCCGCTGGCGCCGTTCTGGGTCACCCTGATCGGCATCGCGTTCGCCATCGTGGTCGCCAAGCACCTGTACGGCGGACTGGGCTACAACCCGTTCAACCCGGCAATGGTCGGCTATGTGGTGGTGCTGGTCTCGTTCCCGCGCGAGATGGCGCTGTGGCCGGCCCCGGAGACCCTGCCGCAGATGCCGCTGGGGCTCTGGCAGAGCCTGCAGACGGTGCTCACCGGCAGCCTGCCGGCCGGCATGGAATGGGATACCATCACGCGCGCCACACCGCTGGACGCCCTGCGCGAGGGACTGGTGTCCGGGCGCACGGTCTCCGAAGTGACCGCCAGCCCGGTATTCGGCAGCTTCACCGAGACCGGCTGGGAATGGATCGGCAATTTCTTCCTGCTGGGCGGGCTGTACCTGCTGTTCCGCCGCGTGATCCGCTGGGAGATCCCGCTGGCGGTGATCCTCGGCGTGGCCATCCCCGCCGGGTTCTTCTGGATCCTGGATCCCGATGCCCATGCCTCGCCGGCGTTCCACGTGTTCAGTGGCGCGGTGATCCTGGGGGCGTTCTTCATCGCCACCGATCCGGTCTCGGCGGCCACCACCAAGCTGGGGCGCATCCTCTACGGCGCCGGCATCGGCCTGCTGATCTACGTGATCCGCACCTGGGGCGGCTACCCCGACGCGGTGGCCTTTGCGGTGCTGCTGATGAACATGGTCGCGCCCACCCTGGATCACTTCACCCGGCCACGCGTCTACGGCCATTCGCGCGGAGGCGGACCACCGCCGGGGGCCGGGCCGTGACCGGGCTCAAGCCGCGCGACATCGCGATCACCACCG
The DNA here is from genome assembly GCF_000381205.1 of Thioalkalivibrio sp. ALE11. Taxonomy (NCBI): domain Bacteria; kingdom Pseudomonadati; phylum Pseudomonadota; class Gammaproteobacteria; order Chromatiales; family Ectothiorhodospiraceae; genus Thioalkalivibrio; species Thioalkalivibrio sp. ALE11. The sequence continues at coordinate 87,110 of NZ_KB906173.1, forward strand.
CACTGCTGGCCGCCTTCGCCGGGGCCGGCACCGGTCTGGTCGCGCTGGTGCAGAGCGCGACCGAGGCGCGCATCGAGGCCAACCGGATGGAGGTCAACCGCCAGCGGATCGCCGATCTGCTGGGCGAGCTGGACTACGTCAACGAGCCGGTGACCGACACCACGACCCTCAGCCACGACGACCTCGGCGGCACGAACCTGCCGGCCTGGTTCGCGCGGGATGCGGAGGATCGCATCACGGGCGTGGTCCTCTCCGCCGTGGCACCCGACGGCTACAGCGGCGACATCCATCTGCTGGTCGGCATCGACCGCGAGGGCGAACTGCTGGGCGTGCGGGTCTCGGAACACCGCGAGACGCCGGGCCTGGGCGATGCCATCGAGGCCGGACGCTCGGACTGGATCCACGACTTCGAGGGCCGCCGCCTGGGCGATCCGCCGGCCGACGAATGGACGGTGCGCCGCGACGGCGGCGCCTTCGACCAGTTCACCGGCGCCACCATCACCCCGCGCGCGGTGGTGCATGCGGTGCGCCGGTCCCTGGAGTACTTTGAAGCCCATCGCGAGGAACTGCTGGCGACCGAACCCGGCGAGGGAGCGGCCGTGATCGAGCCGCTCACGCCCGACGATGATCAGGAGACAACGCCATGAGCACGCCCGCCGACATCATCCGTGACGGTCTGTGGCACAACAATCCGGGCCTGGTGCAGCTGCTGGGGCTGTGCCCGCTGCTGGCGATCTCCGGCACGGTGGTCAACGCCGTGGGCCTGGGCATCGCCACCACCCTGACCCTGCTGCTCTCCAACGTGATCGTGTCGCTGATCCGCGAGCACGTGCGCTCGGAGATCCGCATCCCGGTCTACGTGCTGATCATTGCCTCCATCGTGACCGCGATCGAACTGGCCATGAACGCCTGGTTCCACGGCCTGTTCCTGATCCTCGGGATCTTCATCCCGCTGATCGTGACCAACTGCGCGATCATCGGCCGCGCCGAGGCCTTCGCCTCGCGCAATTCGGTCCCGCGCGCCGCGCTGGACGGGCTGATGATGGGGCTGGGCTTCACCGGCGTGCTGATCGCGCTGGGTGCGCTGCGCGAGCTGCTGGGTCAGGGCACGCTGTTCGCCGATTTCCACCTGCTGCTGGGCGAATGGGGGCATGCCCTGCGGATCGAGTTCTTCCCCGAGGAACACGGCTTCCTGCTGGCGCTGCTGCCACCCGGGGCCTTCCTCGCCATGGGCCTGCTGATCGCGGTCAAGAACTGGATCGATGCGGCCATGGAGAGCGAGCCCGAACCCGCCGAAGACGCCGCGGCGGAGGCCGGGCCTTCCACCGGCTAGGGCCGGATCGGCTGCGCCGGATCGGCTCCTGCGCCGGATCGGCCAGGGGGCTGGCTTCCTACGGGCCGCACCCTGCCCCCCGGTGGGAGGCCGGCCCTCCGGCCGATTGTGCGTCCGGGCAATCCCCTGCGCCGGGTCGGCTCCTGCGCCG
>NZ_KB906174.1:0-80607 GCF_000381205.1 Thioalkalivibrio sp. ALE11
CCCTTCCCCGGAAGGGCTGACCCTCGCCCGTAGAGAAGGGCAGCTCCGCGACGAAGTGAAGTCCGGTCGGTAACCAACCCGCGTATATCAGAGTGATCCACCGTCGCAATCCGCTTCTCGTGCCCTGCCTCGAAGGCATGGAAAACAGGAGGTTTCGATCGAACGCTACAGCCAACCGTTGACAGGTCAATCCATATCAGGAGCACGGCAGGAAATCAGCCTCAAAGATCGGCTCAAGCACCAGTGCCAAGGATGCCTGAACCACCCGGTCAGCAGCCGTCGGGATCCCCAGGCGACGAACCTTGCCGCCCGCTTTGGGGATGGACTTCTCCCGAACCCGGGTTGGACGATAGCATCGAGCTTTGAGCAATGCCCTCAGCTCGGCCAGGAATGCCTCCGGATACTCGATGGAACAAGGTGCTATCCCATCGGTACCGGCGGCGCGCCTGCCCTTGTTGCCTCGAACCCGGTGCCACGCGGTAACGAGGAACGCCGGGTCATAGACGAGGTTGAACAGATCATCAAAGCAGCGGCCAGGATCGGCCGTTGCCCATCGGTGCAGCTTGGTCTGCATCGCGAGTACCCGCGCCCTGGCGGTTTCCCGGTCGGGATACGGTGCGCCGATATTCACCAGCGGCCTCCTCGCGATGTCAGATCGCTGCAAACACACTGAAGCCCTTCGCCGTGTACGCGGCTTTCCCGCGCTCGGACTACTACGGCTCCTCCGCCCCCTACGGACAGCATCAACGGGCAACGCGCTTTCCCTTCGCCGTGGACGACGGTCGGGGCTGCCTGTAGGGTTCCCACGTTCACTTTCTGCCGCTCACGAGGTGAGGTGTCCCGCTATACCCCTGCAGCTTCGCTGCCGCTACGCCGCAGGCTTTCACGGCAGCCTCCCAGCCGGCGACATACGGACCGACGAGGGAGTTCACCACGGCAAAACCGTGGCTGCGCGCTGCAACCCAGCCCATATCCGTCAGGTTGGAGCTGGTGGAGCTTTCTTGAGAGGTTTTATGCCACGGGTTCACTTTCGTTACACCTTCCTCATTTGCTCGCCGAACCCACGGCATCTGACGATGCTGCCGCGTCCCGGCTTTGTCAGGGCTGCTTGCCACCCTTGCTGGCGTTCCCCAGTTCAGGCTGCCCTCAGCTTGTCCCCGGCTGCTGCGACAGCCGAGTCGCGACGGTCTCGCACCGTCACACGGTCAGAAAGCGCCTCGTGGCGCTCCACATCCCAACTCCAGAGTTGATTGGGGCCAGTGGCGGTGTGCCGTCGTGGCGGGCCGGGGTTGTAGGGCGCCGCGGCCCGCCCCCGGCGCTGCTGCTCGCCGGCGGCTCGCAGAAGGCGGTAGAAGGTGGATTCCGAAGCGAGGTAGCGGTCCTCCTCGTCCAACAGGCGTGGCACGATTTGCCCCGGTGGCAGACTGGCCCATGCCGGCCGATGGCAGACGGCCAGGACCTCGTCCCGCTCGGCTTCGGTGAGCGCGTTGGACGGCGGTGGCCGCACCGCGTGCCGGCGGCCATCGACGCCACCGGTTTTCCAGCGGCGATAGGTGTTCAACCCAATGCCGAGCTCGACACAGGCCGGGGCGAGGCGCGCCCCCTCGGCCCGCGCCTCGTCGACCAGCTTGATGGCCTGTTCGCGATCCGGGGCGCTGGTCATGCGTCCTCGTCCCCCCAGATCGCGTTCGCTTTTTTTCGCAAGGTCAGCAGAGCGGCGGTCTCGGCCAGTGCCGACTCCTTGCGCTTCAGCTCCTTCTCGAGTTCTTTCGACCGTTGGCGCTCAGTGCGAACCTGCTCCCGCTCCTGCCGCGCCGATGCGTCGGCGGCATCGTTGGCCTGCTCACAGCTCGCGCGCCAGCGCTGGAGCTGTTCGGGATACAGACCCCGTCGGCGGCAGTACTCCGCCACCTCGGCCTCGGACAAGGGCGCCGTCTCCAGCACGGCATTGAACTTGTCCCGGGAGCTCCAGACCTCGGGCTCCGGGCTGCTGTCCGGCAACAGCCGACCCTGCTCGCGGGCCTTCCGGCGCCAGTTATACAGCGTGGCGGCCGAGATCCCTTCTTCATCGGCCAGCTGAGCCACGGTCCGGTTATGCGGCGGCAGCAGCTTCTTCAGCACCGCCTCCTTGCGTTCATCCGAGTACTTCACAGGAACCTCTCTTCGCCCCCGGTCGTTGATAACACCCTAACATCGGGTGAGGTTCCAACTAGCCTGACAGTGGGGGCTGGCCGACCGGCTGCAGGCCATCCTGGCGGAGAAGGGCGCGGGCGATCAGGTGGTGGTGTACAACTTCCACCGCTGGTGCCACGCACAGCTGCGCACCTACAACGTGCCGCCCCCGCCGAATAACACGGACAAGCGGGCGTTCTTCGACCAGCTGGTGCAGCAGGTGATCGGCGGCGTCGACCAGGGGCAGATCCCCGGTGGGCAGTACGGCGCGGTGATGATCGACGAGGGCCACGACTTCGAACCGCACTGGTTCCGGCTGGCCACGCAGATGGTCGATCCGGACACCAACTCGGTGCTGGTGCTGTACGACGACGCCCAGTCGATCTACGGCCGCAGCCAGAGCCGGTTCAGCTTCTCGAGCGTGGGCGTGGAGGCCCGCGGGCGCACCACCATCCTGCGCGTGAATTACCGCAACACCCGGCAGGTGCTGGACCTGGCCACCCGTTTCGCCCGCGAACTGCTGGATCCGCAGGAGGCCGAGGAAGACGGCATCCCGCTCGTGCCGCCGGAAAGCGCGGGCCGCGAAGGCCCGGAGCCCGCGATCATCCCCCTGCCCGCTCAGCCGCAGGAGATCGAATACATCGCCGGGCACTTCAAGCGGCTGCACGAACAGGGCCGCCCCTGGAGCGAGATGGCCGTGCTGCACCGCCGCGTGCCCGCCGCCGGCAGGATCCGCGCGGTGTTCGAGCGTGCGGGCATCCCACTGGAAAACCTCGGGGATCGCAATCGCCAGAAGTCGGCCACCCCGGCCGACACGGTCAAGATGGTGACCATGCACTCCAGCAAGGGCCTGGAGTTTCCCGTGGTGGCCCTGACCGGCCTGGGCGAGATGGACACCGCCGAGGAGCGCGAGGCCGAAGAGGCCCGCCTGCTCTACGTGGCCATGACCCGGGCCATGGACGAACTGATCGTCACCGGCCCGTCACAGTCTCCCTTCCTCCGTCGCATCGGCGAGGCCGCGCAGGCCTGAACCCGCGGGCCCGCGCGGGTGCCGGTCGGGGGGCGCAGGGTGCGGCGGCCGTCACCGAATGGGTGGCCCGTCTTTGACGGTTGCGAGGGGCGGGTCTAGCGTCAAAGGAGAGGGGCAGGGAAAGGCTCCGGTAAATCCGTTGCGACCTCGCGGAATCGCGAAGGAGGCACACCATGCGCAGCGTAGACAACATGCCGGCCCTGGACTGGGAAAACGGCAGGAACGCCATGCGGGCGAAGTTCCAGGTGATGCACGAGGAACCGGTGGTGCTGAATATGCCGCCCGACATGGACTGGTCGGTGAACGGGGGCGAGTTCGGCTGCACGCTGGACGACGGCGGCATGCCGCGTGACTGCGAGGGCGGCAGCCTGCTGCATCGTCTGGCGGAGCTCAATGACATGCCGGCGCTGGAGGACATCGCGAAGGCCTGCGACTACTCCAGTTCCCGCGTGGACATCGACGCCGCCGGCTCCCGCATCATCGTGCACGACTGACCGGGCCTGCGCCGCCGGCCCGCGCCCGGGCTGCATCCGGCGGCGGTGCGCGATGTCGGTGATCCGCCACGAGATGGAGATCGATGCCGCTCCGGAGGCGGTGTTCGACCTGATGGCCCGGATCGAGGCGTTCGCCGCGTACAGCGAGGCTATCGAGTCCATCACCCGTGTCGGGCCCGATCGTTACCGCTGGCGTGTGCGGGTGGCCGGGGTGCCGCTGGAGTTCGACGTGGAGGTGCTGGTGGCCGTCCCGCCGCGCCTGCTCGGCTGGCGCGCGCTGGCCGGCTTGTCGTGCGAGGGCTGCTACCGGCTGTCTGCGAGCGGGCGCGGCACGCATCTGCAGCTGAGCGTGCGCTGCGGCGGAGAGAATCCCCTGACCGACGGCCTGCTTGGCCTGGCCGCCCATCCGTTGCTGGACGAACTGGGGGCCGAGATTGTCCGCAATGCCCGGCCGGTCCTGCACCGGGCGTGAGCCCAATGCGTCTGCGTGGAACTCGCAATATTCCTCGAGGAAGGCGAGGCGGGTGGTGTCGGTCACCCGGTCGATGAACAGGGTGCCGTCGAGTGAGAGGGCTGATAGTCAGCCTGGCGCCTCGGTTACCTGACGGGGACGATGCCAGCGATTGATGCAGGAAAGGACAAACATCGGTGAAAACAACGAAATACTTCCGGGCGACTCGCGGCAGGCCGGACCGTGCGAGAATCAAGGACGAATGGATCCAGTACGTGGTGCAGCATCCTGAGAGAGAGCACGTGCAGGCAGATGGCCGAATAAGGCGCTGGGCCAGGATCGAGGCAATGGAAGGCCGGTACCTGCGGGTGATTCTGCTGGACGATGGCGAGACGATTCACAATGCATTTTTTGATCGGGGGTTCCGGCCATGAAAGTCAGCTATTTCGATGACAGCGATACTTTGTACATCGAGTTCCGCAGCAGCGACATTGCGGAATCGAAAGATCTGGACGAAAACACCATCCTGGATGTGGATGCCAGCGGCAATGTCTGCGCGATCACCTTTGAACATGCAAGCCAGCGTACCGACGTTAGCCATCTCATTGTCGAGGGTATTGCGGCATAAGCTCTCCTTTTTGTCGACGCCATAAAGTGCCCGGCGCCGTAAGTTGCACCGGGCGTGAGGCTTATGCTTCTGCGTGGAACTCGCGGTATTCCTCGAGGAAGGCGAGGCGGGTGGTGTCGGTCACCCGGTCGATGAACAGGGTGCCGTCGAGGTGGTCGAGCTCGTGCTGGAACACGGTGGCGAGGAAGCCTTCGGGTTCCAGGCGGCGGGGCGTGCCGTCGGGCTCGTGGTAATCAACGGCGATGTGGCGCGGCCGGGCGACTTCGCCGCGCAGGCCGGGCACGGACAGGCAGCCTTCCCAGTAGCGTTGCGGCGTCGGGTCCAGCACGGTGATTACCGGGTTCACCAGCACCAGGCGGCCGGTGGGTACGGCATCGGGGTAGCGCGTGTTGCCCGGCCGGATCTCGATCACCGCCACGCGTCGGGTGTCGCCGATCTGGGCGGCGGCGAGGCCGAGCCCTTCGCTGGCGTGCATGGTATCGGCGAGGTCATCCACCAGGGCCTGCAGCCCGGGGCTGCCGAAGTCGCTATCGGCCACCGGGTCGCAGACGCGACGCAGGTCGGGGTGCCCCATACGCAGGATACGACGAACGCTCATGGCATCGATGGTGCCACAGAGAAGAAGAACGTTCGCAGCCTGGCGCGTTCGAAGCCGGCCAAAGGAGACCGCATGGGGCAGTGGGTCGTCGGGGTGGATCTGTCCGGGCCCGGGAGTGCCGGGCAGACGTCCGTCGCCGTTTTCGCCGAGCGCGGCGGGGCGCTCCGGCTGCAGGAGCTGCTTGCGGGGGCGGATGATCTGGCGATCCTGGACCGTGTGCCGGCTGCGGCGGTGGTGGGGCTGGACGCACCGCTGTCGTACTCGCCCACCGGGGGCAGTCGCACGTCCGATCAGTCCCTGCGCCGCCTGGCGGTGGAGTGCGGCCTGCCGGCCGGCACCGTGATGGCGCCTTCCGCGCCGAGGATGAGCTACCTGACGCTGCGCGGTGTCGCGGTCAGCCGTATGCTCGCCTTCGAGCGCCCGGATGCACGCGTGGCGGAGGTGCACCCCACGGTGGCCATGGCGCTGGGCGGGGCTTCGGTCGAGACCCTGAAGGCGATGAAGCACGCGGCGGACGCGCGACGGGACCTGCTGGCCTGGCTGGATCGGCAGGGTCTGGACGGGGTGCTCGATTTCGCCGATGCCAGCGACCATTCGGTGGCCGCCTGCGCCGCGGCATGGGCCGCCTGGCAGTGGAGCCGGGGCCGCTCCGCATGGATTCACCCGGCCGAGCCGCCGCAACACCCGTACGATTTCGCCTGTTGAGTTTGTGACTCAGCGCATTGTGGACGGAGGTGGGCTGGTCAAGGCGCCGGCGATCTGAATGCGCGCCTCGGACGGTTTGCCCCCGCTGCCAACGGCGGTGGCCTTGAGCCTGAAGGGTGGCGTGGGACGGTCAACCACGCTGGCGGCCCGGGCCCATCGTCTACACAAGTGCAAACGGAGCTTCCCGGCGAGCCGATGCCGTGGCCTGTCCCGTAAATTGTACATGTAGGCTGCACGCTCTATACTTGTACGGGTTAATGTACAGGAGGGCACCATGAAGATTGTGTCATTCACTGAGGCTCGCAACGGCCTCAAAGCCGTACTCGATGGCGTGGTTGATGATGCCGACACCACGGTGATTACGCGCCGCGATTCGGAAGACGCCGTGGTAATGTCGCTGGATTACTACAACAGCCTGATGGAGACCGTGCATCTTCTGCGTTCCCCGGCGAATGCCGAGCATCTCAACAAGTCCATTGCGCAATACAAGGCAGGAAAGGCCACCGAGCGTGAGCTGGTAGACGGGGATGAGTAGTCGGCTCCTTTGCTGGACGGACGAAGCATGGAACGACTACATCTACTGGCAAGCCCAGGACCGGAAGACCCTCAGTCGGATCAACAAGTTGATCGCGGAGGTGAAGCGGTCACCACTGGAAGGCATTGGCAAGCCGGAACCTCTCAAGGAGAACCTGGCTGGTTTCTGGTCGCGCCGTATTGATGACACCCATCGCCTGGTCTATGCCGTGGACGGTTCGTCCATCACCGTCATCTCCTGCAGATACCACTATTGAGCGCGATTGATGGGGCCGCTGGCCCTCGCCGAACGGGGCATGCGGACGCGAGAAGACGACTTCGGAAAGGAAATGGTGGCCGGGGACGGAATCGAACCGCCGACACGGGGATTTTCAATCCCCTGCTCTACCGACTGAGCTACCCGGCCAGTACTGACTTGTTGCGGGGTTCGCCGCGAGGCGAAGGGCAGTATTAAAGCGGTCCGGGGCGCTCACGTCAAGGGTGGGCCCCGGCGCCGGCTTCAGGATTGGTTGGGGTCGACGAAGCCTTCGGGCTTTTCGGAACCGTCGCCGAACAGGAACTTCTCCATTTCCTCTTCCAGGAACTTGCGCGCCTTGGGGTCCACCGGGGTCAGGCGATACTCGTTGATGAGCATGGTCTGGTGGCTCAGCCAGGCGTTCCAGGCTTCCTTGGAGACGTTGAGGTAGATCTTCTTGCCCATCTCGCCCGGGTAGGGCGGGAAGTCCAAGCCTTCGGCCTCTTTGCCGAGTTTTACGCAGTTAACGGTTCGTGCCATGGCCGGAATCCTTTTCGCTTTGCAGTAAGCCTTGTATGGGGGCCGGGATGCCTGCCGGCCGCGACTGGCCCGGTTTATACCAGATCACCCCGGGGGCATCCATGATCCCGCACTCACCCGCCGGGAGCCGGTAGCGCTGCACGCGCAGGTCGAGCTGGTAGTGGCTGAAGCCGTGGCTGAGCGCATCGCCTGCCAGTGCCTCGGCGCGTGGCCAGTGGGTGTGCACCCAGGCCTCCAGATGCTCCGGGTCTTCGGCCTCGGGCAGGGTGTACAGCCCGCCCCAGATGCCGCTGGGCGGGCGCTGTTCCAGGTAGATGCCCTCGGGGGCGTGCAGCAGGGCGGCCCAGCGCGTGCGTGTCGGGCGTTCGCGCTTCGGCCGCGGGTGCGGCAGCTCGGTGGTGCGTTCCTGCAGGCGGGCGCCGCAGTCTTCGGCCACCGGGCAGGCGGGGCAGTCGGGGCGGCTGCGGGTGCATACCAGCGCGCCCAGATCCATGATCGCCTGGGTGTAGTCGGCGCAGCGGCTGGCGGGGGTGCGGGCCTCGGCCTCGCGCCACAGGGTCTTCTGGCTGGCGGTGCTGCCGGGCCAGCCGTCCACCGCGGCGTGGCGGGCGAGTACGCGCTTGGCGTTGCCGTCGAGGATGGCCTCGGGGGCGTCGTGTGCCTGGGCGAGGATGGCGGCGGCGGTGGAGCGGCCGATGCCGGGCAGGGCCTCCAGCGCCACGCGTTCGCGCGGGAAATGGCCGTCGTGGTCTTCCACGATGGTCCGGGCGCAGCGGTGCAGGTTGCGGGCACGGGCGTAATAGCCCAGGCCCGCCCACAGGGCGAGGACGTCGTCCACGGGGGCGGCCGCCAGGCTCTGCACGTCCGGGAAGCGTGCGGTGAAGCGCTCGAAATACGGGATGACGGTCTCGACCCGGGTCTGCTGCAGCATGATCTCGGAGACCCATGCGCGGTAGGGCGTGCGCGGGCGCTGCCAGGGGAGGTCGTGACGGCCGTGGTGGTCGAACCAGTCCAGCAGGCGTTGGGCGAAGGGTTGCATGATGGCGGGGGAGGAGGCACCGACGCCCGGGGCGATGTGCCCGGGCGTCGGTGTTCGTGGTCGGGTTGAACGAGTGCGGGTGACCCGGGTTCCCCGGTTTACTCGAGGAGTTCCCGCATGCGGTCTTCCGCTTCCTGCTCGAGGCTGCGTTCGGCCTCTTCGTCTTCCTCGTCTTCCTCGTCTGCCTCGTCTTCGTCAGCTTCTTCGACTTGTTCGTCGTTTGCTTCTTCCTCGTCCGCTTCGTCGCGCGAGACGCCGAGGCGCTCCATCAGGCGGCGGGTGGCCTCGTCGCGCAGTTCGTCCTCGTCCACGCCCAGCTCCTGGGCGGCGCGTTCACGCAGGATGGATTCGAGGTCGAGGCGGAAGCTGGGGTCGTCGAACGTGCCGCTGATCCGGATCGGCAGGCGGACGCCGCGCAGGTCTTCCAGCGAACGTCCGCCCTGGCCTTCCAGGGTGCCGACGAGCGTCGTGTCCACGCGGTAGTCCAGCGATTCGTCGTTGAGGTCGGCCGAGCCCTCCCCGCGTACGCGCAGCAGCGGGGAGTTGCCTTCCAGGTCGTTGTTGGAGACCACGCCGTTCTCGATGTCGAAACTGCCGGAGATCTCGCTGAAGTCCGTCTGCCGCGGCTCGTCCGACTCGTATTCACGGCCGCGGATGCGGGCCTCCGCGCGGCGGATGATGTCGGCGACATTGATGCCGCGCACCGCGCCGTCCTCGAAGCGCATGTCGCCGTCGCCGTTGAGGTTGGCTCGCAGGTCGGACAGCGCCTCGCCATGCGTGGTGATGTCGAGCGTGAGGTTGCCGGTGCCCAGCAGCATGGCGTCGTCACCCTGCAGATCGTCCAGCAGGGCGCCGATGTCCAGGCCGGTCAGGTCGGTGGTGAGGCCGTAGCGCGGCTGGCTGCCCGAGGCGTCCAGCTGGATGCGGCTGGTCAGTTCGCCGTCGTAGCCGGTGGCGGACAGCGGGTCGATCACCCAGTCGCCGCCGCGCGCCCGGATGTCCAGCGCGATGTCGCGCAGCTCCAGGCCCATCAGGATCAGGCGACCATCGAGGGCCAGGCTGCCGTCCACGTCGACGGAACGCAGGGCTTCCATCGGCAGTTCGACCCGCAGCTCTTCGGCTTCTTCCTCGTCGGGGGCGCCGTTGGCTTCGCCGGTGCGCGCCTCTTCGACCTCCGGCGGGAGGTAGCGGTCGACGTTGAGCTCGTTGCCGCGCAGGTCGAAACCGAAATGCGGGCGCTCGCCGGTGGTGTCCAGCGTGGCGTCACCGCTGAGGGTCGTGTCGTCGAGGGTGAACAGGAACGGCGACAGTTCCAGGTTGCCCGGCGTACCGGCCGCGGAAAGGTCGAACGCGACCCGCTGCAGGGCATCCGGATCCGCGGTGGCCGGGGCTTCCAGCCCCAGGTCGTCCATGACCGAGCGCAGGTTGAAAGTGTTGGAGCGCAGTTCGCCACGCATCTGTGGCTGGTCGCCCTGCAGGTTGCCCAGTTCGGCAAACCCGGTGAGGGTTACCCTGGAGGCCTCCACCGTCAGGCGCTCCATGCGCAGGCGGGTGTCGTCTTCGTCCACCTCCAGCGCCACGTCGCTGCGGAAGACAACGGCCATCGGCTGCGGCACCGGGCCGCCTTCCACGTCGAGGTTGAGGTCCAGGCGACGCACTGCATAGCGATTGTTCAGCAGGTCGAGGTTGACCAGTCCGGTCAGGTCCATGGTGGTGCTGAGCGGCTGTTCCAGCGCGCCGCCCTCGGCCTCCAGCGCGGCGGACATTTCCAGCCGGGTCTCCACGCCGGGCTGGAAGCGGCCCACCTGCAGGCTGAACGGGTCCAGCACGGCACGCATCCCGGTCTCGCGGTCGTCCCACACCACGCGGGCGTTGGTCAGGCTGACGCCGGCGATATCGATCCGTTCCATGGCCAGGCGCGATTCGGTGGCGGTGCGTTCTTCTTCTTCGTTGCCGGTCACGGCCTCGTCACGGGCCTCGTCGGCGCGGGCAGCGAGGTCGTCCCAGTTGTTGCGGCCGTCCTCGTCGCGCGCCAGGTTCAGGCGCACGCCGTCGCCTTCAACCCGTTGCACTTCCAGCTCGCGGCGCAGCAGCGGCATGACCGCGACAGCCACGTCGACCACGTCGACCTCGGCGAAGGATTCTTCACCGAAGCCCTCCGCGTTGCCCAGGCGCACCTCTTCCAGGCGCAGGCCGAGGCTGGGGAACAGCGTCAGGCTGACATCGCCGGCCAATACCAGCTCGCGCCCGGTGTGTTCGTACACCTCGGCCTCGATGCGCTCCTTGTAGTCGTTGGCGTCGAACGTCACCAGCAGATACGCGGCGACGACGATCACCACGAGGATCAGGATGCCGATCAGGCCAAACAGGCGCTTGATCCATTTCATGTTCGGGAATCTCCTTGCGGGTCGGGGGCCTTCCAGCTGCCGCTGCGACCGCCGTGTTTTTCCAGAAGCCGGACCGTTTCCAGCACCATGCCCCGGTCCACGGCCTTGCACATATCGTAGATGGTCAGAAGGGCGGTGGAGACGGCAGTCAGGGCCTCCATCTCCACGCCGGTGACTGCATGTACTTCGCAGGTTGCCCGGGCCACGACCGCGTCATCTTCCAGATCGAATTCGACCGCCACGCGGCTGAGTCCGATGGGATGGCACAGCGGGATCAGGTCCCCGGTACGCTTGGCCCCCATGATACCGGCGATGCGGGCAATGCCCAGAACATCCCCTTTGGAATGATTGCCTTCGCGGACCTTCTGCAGGGTCTCCGGCTGCATGCGAATGCGGCCTTCGGCGATGGCCACGCGGTGGGAGACGGCCTTGTCGCCGACATCGACCATGTGGGCATGGCCGTGGGCGTCAAAATGAGTGAAGTCGGTCATCCGGCTATAATGCTTGTTTGAAAGCCACACGTGTAGGGGCTGCATGGCGGTAAAAGTGCTGTATTTCGCGCGTTTGCGCGAAGAACTGGGCCGTGAGGGCGACCGGGCCGAACTCCCGGCCGAGGGTTTTACCGTGGCCGGCCTGTGGGAGCACCTGCATGGCGAACCCCCGCCGCAGCGGCTGATGAGCGCGGTCAATCAGACCCGCGCCGATCTCGAAACCCCGGTGCGTGATGGCGACGAGGTGGCCTTCTTCCCGCCGGTGACCGGGGGCTGAGCATGACCGTGACCATCCACTCCGAGGATTTCGACCCCTGGGACGTGCTGCGCGCGGCGGAGCAGGACATCCCCGCCGAGGCCCGCGGGGCGGCCAGCGTGTTCGTCGGCCGCATGCGCGACTTCAACGAGGACGACACGGTCACCGGGCTGTTTCTGGAGCACTACCCGGGAATGACCGAGCAGGAGCTGGAGCGCATCGTGGAGGCCGCCCAGCAGCGCTGGCCCCTGCTGGGCGTGCATGTTGCGCACCGCGTGGGCGAGGTGCGGCCGGGCGATGCGCTGGTGCTGGTGGCGACCTGGTCGGCCCATCGTGCGGCCGCCCGCGATGCCTGCAGCGACATCCTGGAGCGGCTCAAGCACGAGGCCCCGTTCTGGAAGCGCGAGCGCCTGGCCGACGGCAGCAGCCGCTGGGTGGAGCGCAACACGCCCGGCTGAATCCCGCGCGTCGCGCGCGAGGGGGATCAGCCGTCCAGCAGCTCGCGCGGGTTGAAGCTGGATGACTCCGCCATCTTTTCATACCAGTCGCCGGCTTCGTCTTCCGGCGGCACGTGGATCATCAGCCGCAGATACAGATCGCCCGGGGTCTTGCCGGGCAGACCCTTGCCCTTCAGGCGCACCTGCTTGCCCGACTGCGAGCCCTTCGGCACCTTCAGGTTGACCGGTCCGTGCGGGGTGGGCGCCTCGATCGTGGCGCCCAGCGCGGCCTCCCACGGGGTGATCGGGATGTCGCGGTACAGGTCGCGCCCTTCCACCCGGTAGTTGGGATCCGGCTTGATGCGGATCTCCAGCAGCAGGTCGCCCGGGGCGCCGTTGCCCACGCCGGGGTCGCCCTGGCCGCGTACCCGGACCCGCGAGCCGTCCTTGGCGCCGGCGGGGATGCGCACGCGCTGCGGGCGCCCCCGCGGGTCGGTCACCGACAGCTCGGCGCCGTGCATGGCCTGTTCGAGGGTCACTTCCACCGCGCCTTCGCGGTCGGCACCACGCACGTCGAAGCCGCGCCGGCGACCGCCGCCGCCCATGCCGCCGCCGCCAAAGATCGACTCGAAGAAGTCGGAGAAGCCGCCGAAATCGGCCCCGCCGGCGCCCGGTCCGGCGCCCCGTGCGCGGCCGCCGGCACCCGCACCGGTCCAGCCGTCCCAGCCCGGCGGCGGACGGAAGTCCTGCCCCTGGCGCCAGTTGGCGCCCAGCTGGTCGTAGGCCTTGCGCTTTTCCGGATCCCCGAGGGCCTCGTAGGCCTCGTTGACTTCCTTGATGCGCGTCTCGGCCTGCGGGTCGTCACTGACGTCGGGGTGGTACTTGCGCGCCAGCTTGCGGTAGGCCTTCTTGATGTCGTCCTGGCTGGCGTTGCGGTCCACGCCCAGGATCTTGTAGTAATCCTTGTATTCCATCTCCTGCCTCGAGTCGGAACCCTTTCGGCGACCGGCAAAGCCGGTGTGTATGCGTTCGCGTTCGGGTACCACCCGAATCCCGGGCCATCATACCCGGGATTCGGGTGCTACCGGCACCAATCAAAAGGCGCTGCCCGCTCGCGCCGGCAGCGCCCGTTGGGAGGCCCGTCCCGGCCGTGGCCGGGGACGCTGCCGGGCTGCGGATCAGCTCTCGATCTCGATCCGGCGCGGCTGCACCCTAGCCTGCTTGGGAATGCGAACCTCCAGCACGCCGTTCTGGCTGCGCGCGGAGATGTTCTCCGCATCGGCGGTGTCCGGCAGCGAGAAGCGGCGGAAGAAGGTGCCACGCATGCGCTCCACGCGCTTGTAGCCTTCCTTCTCTTCTGCGTTTTCGTACTTGCGTTCGCCACGCAGGGTCAGCACGCCGTTCTCCATGTGCAGCTCGATGTCCTTGGGATCCACGCCCGGGACGTCGGCATGCAGCACGTAGGCATCGGTCTCCTCGCGGATGTCCACCGCAGGGCTCCAGTCGGCCGCGCTCACCGAGTCCTCGTCGCCGGGTACGTCGGGCAGGCGGCCGAGTTCACGCGAGAGCTGGTTGAGCAGGCTCCAGGGTTCGTAACGCATCATGTTCATGGCAATCCCCTCCTTCATCGGGTGTCTTGTTGACTCAGTAATCGAAGTAGGGGCGTTCCGGGGAGATTTCAAGCCAGGCGGCGAAAATCGCGCAGGCGGTAGTCATTTTCGGTAACCAGTTCGAAAAGGCCGTGGATTCCGTCGTGGGTCATGTACGGGCGCAGCAGCCGCGCCGGGAACTGCACGCTGACCCCCGCCTCGGAGATCGCGAATACGGTGGTGGAGCGCCCGGAATAGTACTGCTCCATCATGTCCGGGGAGATGTCCAGGCGGATGCGGAAACGCTGCATGGCGGGTCAGTCCGATGGTGCGGAGCGCGCGGGGCGGGATCGGCCGGGTGGGGCTGGCCCCGCGACCCCCGGTGTCCCGTATACTGCGCGCCCGACAAATTTAGCAAGGAATCGCCATGCGCCCCAGCGGCCGACAGCCCGACGAGATGCGTCCGGTCAGTTTTACCCGGCACTTCACCCGCCACGCCGAAGGTTCGGTGCTGGTGGAGTTCGGTGACACCCGGGTGCTGTGCAATGCCACCATCGAGCCGCGTGTGCCCCCGTGGCTCAAGGGCAAGGGCAAGGGCTGGGTCACCGCCGAGTACAGCATGCTGCCGCGTTCCACCCATGACCGCATGGCGCGCGAGGCGGCCCGCGGCAAGCTGGGCGGACGGACCATGGAGATCCAGCGCCTGATCGGTCGCGCCCTGCGCGCGGTGGTCGACATGGAAGCGCTGGGCGAGCGCCAGATCATTGTCGACTGCGACGTGATCCAGGCCGACGGCGGCACGCGCACGGCCTCGATCAGTGGTGCCTTCGTGGCCCTGCGCGACGCGGTGGCGCACGGGCGCGAGATCGGCCTGCTGAAGAAGGATCCGCTGCACGGACATCTCGCGGCGGTGTCCGTGGGGATCTTCCAGGGAACGCCGGTGCTGGACCTCGACTACGACGAGGACTCCGCGGCCGAGACCGATCTGAACCTGGTGATGAACGAGGCCGGCGGGGTGATCGAGATCCAGGGCACGGCCGAGGGCCATGCCTTCCGCCGCGACGAACTGGACAGCATGCTGGATCTGGGCGAGAAGGGTGTGAGTACCATCATCGACGCGCAACGCGCGGTCCTGGGCGAGGGCTGAGCGGAATGGCGGCGCAGCGCGTGGTCCTGGCCACCGGCAATCCGGGCAAGCGGAGCGAGCTGGCGGCGCTGCTGGAGCCGCTGGGCATGGAGGTGGTCACGCAGACCGAACTGGATGTGCCGGAGGCCGAGGAGACCGGCCTGACCTTCGTCGAGAACGCCCTGTTGAAGGCGCGCAATGCGGCCCGGCACACCGGGCTGGCGGCGGTGGCCGACGACTCCGGGCTGGAGGTGGATGCCCTGGGCGGCGAGCCGGGTATCTATTCCTCGCGCTATGCCGGGGAGAGCGGTGACGGCGCCGATGCCGCCAACAACGCGAAGCTGCTGGACGCGCTGGCGGACGTGCCGCCGGAGCGTCGCGGCGCCGGCTTCCGCGCGGTGGTGGTGTTCCTGCGCCACGCCGATGACCCGGCCCCGCTGATCGCCGAGGGCGTGTGGCGCGGGCGCATCGCCACGGCACCGTCCGGCGATGGCGGGTTCGGCTACGACCCGCTGTTCGAGCTGCCGGAGCACGGCTGCACCTCGGCCGAGCTGGAGCCGAGCGAGAAGAATCGTCTGAGTCATCGCGGCCGGGCGCTGGAGAAACTGGCCCGGGCCCTGCGGGAACGTGCCGGGAGCTGAGCCGGGGGCTATGCTCCCGGCATGACCCCGAGCTTCGATACCCCGATCCCGCTGGCGCTGTACGTCCACCTGCCGTGGTGCGTGCGCAAGTGCCCGTACTGCGATTTCAACTCCCACGAACCCCGTGGCGGCGAGCCCCCGTTCGCCGACTACGTGGCCGCGCTGCTGCAGGATCTGGAGGCGCAGCTGCCCGAGGTCTGGGGGCGGCGCATCGAGAGCGTGTTCATCGGCGGCGGCACGCCCAGCCTGTTCCCGCCCGAGGCGATGGCGGAGCTGATGTCCGGGTTGCGGGCGCTGCTGCCGCTGCGCCCGGACGTGGAGATCACCCTGGAGGCGAATCCCGGCACCGCCGATCGCGATTTCTTCCGTGGCTACCGCGAGGCCGGGATCAACCGGCTGTCGCTGGGGGTGCAGAGCTTCGACGGCGCGATGCTGCAGCGTCTCGGTCGCATCCACGGGCCGGAGGAGGCGGCCGCGGCGGTGGAACATGCCCGGGCGGCGGGTTTCGAGCGGATCAACCTGGATCTGATGTTCGGTCTGCCGGGGCAGACGGTGGCGCAGGGCATGGCGGATCTGGAGGCGGCGATCGCGCAGCAGCCGGAGCACATTTCCTGGTATCAGCTCACCCTGGAGCCCAATACGCTGTTCGCCGCGCGCCCGCCGGAGCTGCCGGAGGATGACACCGTGGCCGAACTTTTTGCCGCCGGAAGCTTGCGTCTCGCGGAGGCGGACTATACTCGCTACGAAGTGTCCGCTTACGCGAGGGCGGGTGAAGCGTGCCGGCACAACCTGAACTACTGGACCTTCGGGGACTACCTCGGCATTGGTGCCGGTGCCCACGGCAAGCTGACGCAGGTCCACGACGGCTCCATCATCCGCCGCGTGCGACCGCGCCAGCCGCAGGCCTACCTCGCCGATCCGACCGGCGGGCGGGATACGCCGGTGGCACCCGGCGAGCGGCCGTTCGAGTTCATGCTGAACGCCCTGCGGCTGGTCGATGGCGTGCCCGAGGCGCGGTTCCGCGAGCGGACCGGGCTGCCCCTGGAGGCACTGGAGCCCGGGCTGGAGCGTGCGCGCCAGCGCGGCCTGATGGATCCCGCCGGAAGCGGCGTCCTGCGAACCACCACGGAGGGTCTGCAGTTTCTCAATGATGTCCTGGAGGGGTTTCTGCCGGAGGCTGCCAACGATGTCGAGGAGGTGTCGCGATGACCCGACCGATCGAATTCGTGGCGTTTGCTTGTCCCTGGTGCGGAGAACCGGGCGAGACGACGGTGGATGTGATGAGTGACGAGGATGAATGGGTGGAGGACTGTGGCGTGTGCTGCTCGCCCATCGTGTTCCGTCACCTGACGACCACCGAGGATGATATCCCCGTGGTCGACGCTCAGAGGGAAGGTGGCTGATGGCCGCGGATTACGTCCCCATCCCCTGCGCGCGCTACTCCGAGCTGGAGCTTTGCATCATGCACGGGGAGGCGCTGCGGATCCGCTGGCGCCACCGGGGCCTCGACGAGGTGGCGCGGGTGTGGCCGCTGGATCTGCGCACCCGCCGGGGCGCGGAGTATCTGATCCTGCGCGATGCCGAGGGCCGGCGCCAGTGGCGCCGGCTGGACCGTCTGCTGGAGTTCGCGCCGCTGGCGGCCGGCGCCTGAGCCCGGGCCGGGGCGTCAGGGCGTCGCCTCAGGAGCGCTTCATCTGGTCGAAGAACTCGCTGTTGGTCTTCGACGACTGCATGCGGCCGAGCAGGAATTCCATCGCCTCGATGTCGTCCATGCCGTGCAGGAACTTCCGCAGGATCCACAGTTTCTGCAGCTCTTCCGGGTCGGTCAGCAGTTCCTCGCGGCGGGTGCCGGAACGGTTGACGTTGATCGCCGGGTAGATGCGCTTCTCGGCGATGCGCCGCTCCAGGTGCACCTCCATGTTGCCGGTACCCTTGAATTCCTCGTAGATCACCTCGTCCATCTTGGAGCCGGTGTCCACCAAGGCCGTGGCGAGGATGGTGAGGCTGCCGCCTTCCTCGACATTGCGCGCGGCGCCGAAGAAACGCTTGGGCCGGTGCAGGGCGTTGGCATCGACGCCGCCGGTGAGCACCTTGCCGGAGCTGGGGGCCACGGTGTTGTAGGCACGGGCGAGTCGGGTGATCGAGTCCAGGAGGATGACCACGTCGCGGCGGTGCTCCACCAGGCGCTTGGCCTTCTCGATGACCATCTCGGCCACCTGCACGTGGCGCTGGGCCGGTTCGTCAAAGGTGGAGGAGACGACCTCGCCCTGCACCATGCGGTCCATCTCGGTCACTTCCTCGGGCCGTTCGTCGACCAGCAGGACGATGAGATAGCACTCCGGGTAATTGGTCGCGATGCTCTGGGCGATGTTCTGCAGGATCAGGGTCTTGCCGGCCTTGGGCGGCGAGACGATCAGGCCGCGCTGGCCCTTGCCGAACGGCGCGACGATGTCGATGACGCGGGCGGTGATGTCCTCGGTGGAGCCGTTGCCCCGCTCCATGCGCATGCGGTGACTGGCATGCAGCGGCGTGAGGTTTTCGAACAGGACCTTGTGCTTGGCGTTTTCCGGCGGCTCGAAGTTGATCTCCGAGACCTTCAGCAGCGCGAAGTAGCGTTCGTTGTCCTTGGGCGGGCGGATCTTGCCGGCGACCGTGTCGCCGGTGCGCAGGCCGAAGCGCCGGATCTGGCTGGGCGAGACGTAGACGTCGTCGGGGCCGGCCTGATACGAGGCATCCGGGCTGCGCAAAAAGCCGAAGCCGTCGGAGAGGATCTCCAGTACGCCGTCGCCGTAAATGGCCTCGCCGCTTTTGGCATGCGCCTTCAGCAGGGCAAAGATGATGTCCTGCTTGCGCGCGCGGGACATGTTCTCGATGCCCTGGTTCTCGGCGAGGACAACGAGATCGGCGGCGGTCATCCGCTTCAGTTCGGTCAGATTCATGCGTGGGGCGCTGTGCTCAACGTGGATGAACGGCGGCCGGGGATGGCCGCAGGATTGCAATGATGACGGGGCAGGGGACGACCCCGGGAGAGGCCCGGCGCCGACGAAACGCTCGAATATTAAGCGGGGCGGGCGGCTGTTGCAAGCCCGCCCCGCAACGGAAGGTGACCGCGATTCCGCTCAGGTGTGCTGATCGAGGAAGGCGGTCAGCTGCGACTTGGACAGGGCGCCGACCTTGGTGGCCTCCACGTCCCCGTTCTTGAACAGCATGAGCGTCGGGATGCCGCGGATACCGAACTTGGGCGGCGTCGACGGGTTCTCGTCGATGTTCAGTTTGGCAACCTTGACCTTGCCGGCGTATTCTTCGGCGATTTCGTCCAGAATCGGCGCGATCATCTTGCAGGGACCGCACCATTCCGCCCAGTAGTCCACCAGGACCGGCTGGTCGGACTTCAGGACGTCCTCGTCGAAACTGGCGTCCGATGTATAAATGATCTTGTCGCTCACTCCGCGTCCTCATGACGTTGGGTTGGCACCGGCCTTCTTCAGGGCCGCGTACGCCGTACTATCGACGAAGATGACGGGAAAGTTCAAGTAAAACAGCGAAGCCCGCCCGGGAGCCCCATGACAGACGCCGCGCACGAACCCGCCCAGCCCGCATTCGACCGTTTCGATCTGCCCGAGGCGGTGCGCGCGGGGGTGCGCCGTGCCGGATTCGATACCTGTACTCCCATCCAGGCGCAGGCGCTGCCGGTGGCCCTGGCGGGGCGCGACGTGGCCGGCCAGGCGCAGACCGGAACCGGCAAGACCGCGGCGTTCCTGATTGCGACCTTCAATCGGCTGCTGCGTCAGGCCCCGGCGGAACACCGTCGCGCCACCGACGTGCGCGCCCTGATCCTCGCCCCGACGCGCGAGCTGGCGGTGCAGATCCACCGCGACGCCGAACTGCTGGGCGCCGATACCGGCCTGAAGCTGGCACTGGCCTACGGCGGCACCGACTACGATCGCCAGCGGGAAGCGCTGGCCGCCGGCGCCGACGTGCTGATCGGCACCCCGGGGCGCATCATCGACTACTTCAAGCAGAAGGTCTTCGGCCTGAAGCACACCGAGGTGGTGGTGCTGGACGAGGCCGACCGCATGTTCGATCTGGGCTTCATCAAGGACGTGCGCTTTCTGATGCGCCGCTGCGCCCCGCCGCAGGAACGGCTGTCCATGCTGTTCTCCGCCACCCTGTCTTGGCGGGTGATGGAGCTGGCTTACGAGCACATGAACAACCCGGAGAAGGTGCAGATCGAGGCGGAGACCGTGACCGCCGACCGGGTGCGCCAGACCATCTACTATCCGGCCAACGACGAGAAGATCCCGCTGCTGCTGGCGCTGGCGCGGGATCTGGCGCCGGAACGCGCGATCGTGTTCTCCAACACCAAGCACGGGGCGGAGAAGGTGGCCGACTGGTTGAATGCCAACGGCCACGCCGCCGCGCTGCTCTCGGGCGACGTGCCGCAGAAGAAGCGCTCGAAGCTGCTGGAGGGCTTCGCCGCGGGTGAATACACCTTCCTGGTGGCGACCGACGTGGCGGCCCGCGGGCTGCACATCCCCGAGGTCACGCATGTGTTCAACTTCGACCTGCCGCAGTCCGGCGAGGACTACGTGCACCGCATCGGGCGTACTGCGCGCGCCGGTGCCGAGGGCGACGCGATCAGCTTCGGCTGCGAGGACTCGGCTTTCTATCTGCCGGATATCGAGTCCTACCTTGGCGAGCGCATCCCCACCGAGAACATCGACCGCGCCGCCCTGCCGCAGGACCTGACCCGGCCGCAGCCGCGCGAGCGCAAGCCGCGGGGCGGGCCCGGCGGCGGCCGTGGCGGGCCCCGGCGCGGCGGCTCCTCGGGGCGTTCCCGCGGCAACGGCCGCGGCCGCTGAGTCCGGCGCGCCGCCCGCGATGGAGACCCTGGACCTGCAGGTCGGCGATTCCTTTCGCCTGGGTGCGGATATCGAGGTCGTCGTGGTGCAGGCCGGGTGCGACGGGCAGATACGCCTGGTTGCGAATGCCCCGGGTCACCGCGTGCAGTGGGTCGACAACGAACTGCTGATCGACCGCCACATCCGCGTGCGCTTCGACGAGAGCCACCCCGGCCGGGTCCTGGTCGAGTCCGCCACGCCCGTCACCGTGGTCCGCGGCGACGCCCGCTGAGTGACCCTTCCCCCGCCTGTCGTTTCCTCTTCGGCGCGGCGGATCCATCAGGGATTCCGGTCCGATATCCGCCCGCTTGTTGACAATGATTCAATAATCGTTGAACCATTGAAAAATGGACAAGCTGACCGCCACCTCCATGTTCGAGTCGCTGGCCTCCGGTGTCCGTCTGGACATCGTGCGTCTGCTGGTTGGTCACGGACGCGAGGGGCTGGTCGCCGGCGAGATCGCCCGGAAACTGGAGCTGCCACGTAGCAACCTTTCGTTCCACCTCAAGACTCTGACCCGGGCCGGCCTCGTCACCGTGACCCAGGAGGGGCGTTACCAGCGCTACCGGGCGGATCTGGCCGCGATGCAGGATCTGGTGGCCTACCTGACCGCGCACTGCTGCGCGGCCGAGGAGGGCGAGTGCGAGCTTTCCGGGGTGGAGACCTCCTGCTGACATGAACGATCGCAACCAGTCCGCCGAGGAGATCTCGGCGAAAGAAGGCATGGGTCTCTTCGAGCGCTATCTGAGCGTATGGGTGGCGCTGTGCATCGTGGCGGGCGTCGCGCTGGGGCAGTTCTTCCCCGCGGTGCCGGAGACGCTGTCGCAATGGGAGTACGCGCAGGTCTCGATCCCGGTGGCCATCCTCATCTGGGCGATGATCTACCCGATGATGGTGCAGATCGACTTCTCGGCCATCCTGGGCGTGCGCCGGGAGCCGAAAGGGCTGGCCATCACCACCTCGGTGAACTGGCTGATCAAGCCGTTCACCATGTTCGCGATCGCCTGGTTCTTCTTCATGGTGGTCTACGCCGCCTGGATCCCGGAGGATCTGGGCCGCGAGTACCTGGCCGGGGCGATCCTGCTGGGGGCCGCGCCGTGTACCGCAATGGTCTTCGTCTGGAGCTATCTCACGCGCGGCGATGCGGCCTACACCCTGGTGCAGGTGGCGGTGAACGACATCATCCTGCTGTTCGCCTTCGCGCCCATCGTGGTCCTGCTGCTGGGGATCTCCGATATCTACGTGCCGTGGGACACGGTCGCGCTGTCGGTGCTGCTGTACATCGTGATCCCGTTCGCGGCCGGCTACCTGTCGCGTATCTGGCTGATCCGCAGAAAGGGCATCGAGTGGTTCGACAACGTCTTCATGAAACGCATCGGCCCGGTCACGCCCATCGGGTTGCTGGTGACGCTGGTCCTGCTGTTCGCGTTTCAGGGCGAGCGCATCCTGGCGAATCCGGGGCATATCGCCCTGATCGCCGTTCCGCTGATCATCCAGACCTTCCTGGTGTTCTACATTGCGTATTACTGGGCGAAGGCGTGGCGTGTGCGCCACGCGGTGGCGGCGCCCGGTGCGATGATCGGCGCCAGTAACTTCTTCGAGCTGGCCGTGGCGGCCGCGATCGCGATGTTCGGCCTGCAGTCCGGTGCGGCGCTGGTGACGGTGGTTGGCGTGCTGGTGGAGGTGCCGCTGATGCTGGCGCTGGTGCGCATCGCGAATCGCACGCGCCACTGGTTCCCGACCAACAACGAGGCGCCGGGCACGTGACCACCGTGTCCCTCAGTGACGCGGCGCGCGACTGGCTCGCCGGCCGGAGTGCCGAGATGACGCTGCGGCTGTCCGCCCGCCACGGCTGCTGCGGTGGCCAGGCGGGCGTGCCGGTGGCCGAGCCGGGCGCGCCGCGCTCAAAGGACGGGTACGCAAGGACGCAGATCGAGGGCATCCACGTGTACGTGGCCGAAGACATGGGCCCGGGTCCGTACCGGGTCGACCTCGAGGGCTTCTTCCGCTGGCGGCGTCTGGTGGTGGAAGGCGAGATGGGCCAGGCGCAGGAGTAGACGATGTTCGAGCATATCCTCGTGGCGGCGGATTTTTCTCCGGCGTGGACCCGGCTGGAGAGCCAGCTGGAACGCTTGCGGGCACTGGGGTGCCGGCGCCTGACGCTGGCCCATGTCCTGGTCGAGGGCTATACCCGGGCTCCCGAGTCGGGTCACGCCGGGCATTACGAACAGCGGCTGGAAGAGCTGGCCGCGCACTTGCGCGAGCAGGGGTTCGAGACCGATACCGCAGTGCGTGTCGGGGCCGTGGCGCCCGAGCTGGAGCGGCTGGCGGCCGAACGTGGTGCCGGGGTGATCCTGGCCGGAACTCATGGCCACAGTACGCTGCGCGACCTGTTTCTCGGGAGCACCGTGCGGGATCTGGCCCGGCGTGCCCGGCGCCCGCTGCTGCTGGCGCCGGTCCACAGCGAGGTGGCGCCGGGCACCGAGCCGGTCTGCCGGCCGTTGCTGGCCACCGATGGTTCGGACGCGGCCCGAACCGCGGAAGAGGTCTTCGTGCAGCTGCTCCCGGCGTGTGGGCGAGGCGTGGTGGTCTCCGTCGGCCGCTGGGAGGGCGACCCCTCGCGCGAGGAGGAACACCGTGAAATCGCGGCCCATGTTCGGGAACTGGCGGAAAGAGGCGGGGAGGATGCATTCGCTACCGTACTGCCCGGCCAGGGCAGGCCCTCCGTCGAGATCGGCCGGATCGCCGAGGAGCGGGGCGCGGATCTCGTGATCATCGGCAAGCGGGGCCGCAACCCGGTCGCGGACCTGCTGCTCGGGAGTACCGCCGAGGCGGTCTGTCGCCATGCGCGGCGTCTGACCCTGCTGGTGCCTGCCCGCGCTGATACGAACTGAGAACGGACAACCTGGTGCAGAACCCGGAGTGAGCCATGAGTGAAGTACAGCGCAGCCTGAAGGTCCCGGAGCTGGAGCAGGCCTTCATGAACGACGATCACCACGAAGCCGCCCGGTTGCTGGAAGCCGTGGGCCGGGCCCGCGAGGAGGGCGACGACAACGCCGTACGGGAGGCGTTCGCGGCCTTCGTCGAGTTCAATCGCGAGCACTTCGCGCGCGAGGACGAGCTGATGGAGCGGGTCGGTTTTCCGCAGAAGGACTACCACCGGCAGGAACATGCGGCCCATCTGGCGCGCTGGGAAGCCCTGCTGGCGGGGCTGGAGGACGGGTCGCTGCAGGGCGCGGATCTGGTCGCGGCACTGGATGACGAGATCATCCCCTGGTACCAGCGCCATTTCACCACCATGGATGCCCTGCTGGCGCGGTTCGCCGAACGTGCCGCGGGGGAGTAGTCCCTGCCGGCGGGAATCCGCTGAACGAAGCTGGAACGGAAAAAGGGCCGGCACACGCAGTGCCGGCCCTTTTCTCTGGTCTGGTGCCGACGGAGGGAATTGAACCCCCGACCTATCGATTACGAATCGATTGCTCTACCTGCTGAGCTACGTCGGCCGAGCGCGACATCATAGCGAAGCGGGGCTTCGCCAACAATGCCCCGGGCCGGGGTGCCGCCGGCAGGGGGTCGAACAGGCCCAGCAGGGCGCGCCAGCGCGGGTCCTCCGGGTGACCGGCGGGGCTGGCGTCGGTGATGCGGATGATGGTTTCGCCGTCCGGGGCGAACAGCGCCAGGCCATGGCGGGCGCCGGACGAGGCGGGCCGACGGAAGACCCAGGTTCCGGCGATGGACTCGCGGCGGATGTTCAGACTGAAATCGGGGTCGAGAATGTTGAAGGAGGTGCGTGTCGGCGCCAGCCGTGTGACCGGGCCACTGTACTGCTGCCGCACGCCTTGATTGGCGAGTTCGATCCGGAGGCCCAGCGCGTCCTCGGCGGCGTACATCAGGACGGTGTCGAGGGCCTCCTGTCCGACCGGCCAGGCGCGTTCCGGTCCGGCAAGGCGCAGGGTCTGTTCGGGCGTGCACTGAAAGCACGCGGACAGTTCGTGGATGGTGTCCGGATGGCGGGAAAGGTCCCATGCATCGCGCAGGGCTTCGCAATCGACGGCGGTATCCGGGCGCGTTCCCGGGGCGGTGGAGATGGTGACGGTCATTCCGGGCCGCTGGTCCACTGCGGCGAGGCGGCGCAACACGCGCTCCCATGCCGCTGCGTCCCCGTGGGGAGTGCGTTCCAGGGTCAGTACCGGCGTGCCGTCGGGGGCGAAGATGCACACGCGTGATTGTGGTCGGCCGGGATCGGTGTCTTCTTCCCGGATGACCAGGGCCTCGTGCCATTGTCCGGGGGCGGCGTACAGGTCCCGGAGTGTCGGCAGTGTGGTTACGCGCCGGGCAAGGCCCGCGTGGCGGTTGCGTGTGCGCAGGCGCAGGGGCGCCGCTGCGTTCAGTTCTGTCAGGAGGGCGTTCCAGTCCCGACGCAGACGGAAGACCGGGCCGCCGGGGCCGGTGCAGCGTGCGGCGACGATTTCGCCTTCGGAGCTGCCGAGCTGCGATGCGGCTTCCCGGAGCCCGGTGCGCGGGTTGCGGTCGCGCAGTTCATTCCAGGCGCGGGCAAGCTGGGGCGGTGTGGGTCGCATGGCAAAACGGCGTTGCGGTTCGGATGCCGGATTCAGTGTCTGCATGGTGTTCTCCAGTGCCCTGGCACGGGCCGGGGCGGATGCGCGGTTCCGAAAAAGGCAGCCTGGCTGGCAACCGGGAACACCGGGCTGGCTGGGCAGCAATAATGCGAAGAAGAAGGTCTTTCCAGTCGAGCACAGCCTTTCTGCGTCCGACGTGAGGAAAGTTAAATGAAAAGCATTCTCATTTCAAGGGCAAGATCAGGAACCGCCGGATTCGGGATTCCGGAACCCGATGGTGTTCACGAAAATTCGGAGAGGTGGGGCGTGCGTCGCCCCGGGGATCAGCTGTCGCCGGACTTCTGTCCGGGGCCGACGCGGACGATGACGTCCACGCTGAGCACGTCGGTACCTTCGGGCAGCGGCGGCAGGTCGTTCACCTGTACCTGGGCGGGTTCCACGTCCTCGAGCTGGCCGCTGTCCACGTGGAACAGGTGGTGGTGCGGGGCGCGGTTGGAGTCGTAGAAGACCCGCGACGGGTCGACGATCACTTCGCGCACGAGGCCCTTCTCGGCAAACAGCTTGAGAGCGTTGTACACCGTGGCCTTGGACACGCGTGACTCCTGGCGCGTGAGCTGCGCGAGGATGTGGTCGGCGCTGAGGTGCTGGTTGCGGGCGAACAGCACTCGGACGATCTCGATTCGCTGTTCGGTCGGCGAGATGCGGTAATCGCGCAGCAGGGCGCGCGCGTCGTCGATTCCCAGCAGATCGGGTTGGGGGGTTCGGGTGCTCATGTTTCCAACATATAACAGCGAATTGGACAGAGTCCAGTTCTGTTTTGGGAAGAAGGCATACGCCGACTCGGCGCGGCAAGCTGATAGAATGCCGCCGACAGAACGAAGCCGGGAACGAGCAAGGGATGGAGCGGGTGATGGGAATCGAACCCACGTTCTCAGCTTGGGAAGCTGATGTTCTACCATTGAACTACACCCGCCTGGCCACGAATTGTATGCGCGTACGCGCCCCGGCTCAATGCCCGAATCACCGACGGGCCCGAATCACCAACGGTATGACCCATGCAGATCAAGTTGAACGGAGAAACCTGCGAAATCTCTTCGGATCAGGAGCCGCCGACGGTGGCGGACCTGATCCAGCAGCACGGCTTTGGCAGCCGGCGACTGGCCGTGGAGGTGAACGAGACCCTGGTGCCCCGCAGCGAGCACGCCGAGCGGCGGTTGCAGGAGGGTGATCGTGTCGAGGTCGTTCAGGCCATCGGCGGTGGCTGATATTCTTGCCCGCAGTTGTATCCGCATCCGCACCCGCAACCGTTAACCGAGGAGCATGCATGAGCCAGATGGCCGCCGGATCCGCCGACGATCCGTTTCACGTCGGCGAGCGCCGTTTCGAGTCCCGCCTGCTGGTGGGTACGGGCAAGTACCGCGATCTGGAGCAGACTCGCGAGGCGATCGAGGCCAGCGGTGCCGAGATCGTGACCGTGGCCATTCGCCGCACCAACATCGGCCAGAATCCCGACGAGCCGAACCTGCTGGACGTGGTCCCGCCGGATCGCTACACCCTGCTGCCGAATACCGCCGGCTGCTATTCCGCGGAAGACGCGGTGCGTACCTGCCGGCTGGCGCGCGAGCTGCTCGACGGGCACAACCTGGTCAAGCTGGAGGTTCTGGGCGACGAGAAGACCCTGTACCCGGATGTGTTCGAGACGGTGAAGGCCGCCGAGACCCTGGTGAACGAGGGCTTCGAGGTGATGGTGTACACCACCGACGATCCGCTGCTGGCGAAGCGTCTGGAGGACATCGGTTGCCGGGCGATCATGCCGCTGGCCGCGCCGATCGGCTCCGGTCTGGGGATCCAGAACCGCTACAACATCCGCGAGATCGTGGAAAACGCGTCGGTACCGGTGCTGGTCGACGCGGGTGTGGGTACGGCGTCGGATGCGGCCATCGCGATGGAGCTGGGCTGCGACGGAGTGCTGATGAACACCGCCATCGCCGCGGCCGACGATCCGGTGCGCATGGCCCGTGCGATGCGTCACGCGATCGTGGCGGGCCGCGAGGCCTGGCGCGCCGGACGCATGCCGGCACGGCGCTATGCCTCGGCCTCCTCGCCGGAGACCGGGCTGTTCTTCGCCGGCTCATGACGGTCCCGCACGAATCGCACGACAACCGGCCCGCTGACGGGGACGGGGGGCGCCCGGCGCACCATCGCCGGGTTCGCTCGTTCGTGCGCCGCGAGGGGCGTCTGACCACCGGCCAGCAGCGCGCGCTGGATGAGCTCTGGCCGCGCTTCGGCCTGGATCCGGCGCCCGACGCCGGGGTGCTGGATCTGGCGGCGGTCTTCGGCCGCGAGGCGCCGGTGACCCTGGAAATCGGTTTCGGCGACGGCGACAGCCTGGCCGAACAGGCCGCGGCGGCGCCGGAGCGGGATTTCATCGGCACCGAGGTGCATCGCCCCGGGGTCGGGCACCTGCTCGGCGAGATCGAGCGCCGGGGGTTGACCAACCTGCGGGTCTCCGACCGCGACGCGGTGGAGCTGCTGGAGGCGCATTTCGCGCCGGGCAGCCTGGACACCGTGCAGGTGTATTTCCCCGACCCCTGGCACAAGAAGCGCCATCACAAGCGCCGCCTGATCCAGCCGGGGTTCGTGCGCGCGCTGGCGGGCTGGATCCGGCCGGGCGGCTGGCTGCATCTGGCCACCGACTGGGCGGACTACGCCGAACACATGCAGGAGGTGGTGGCCGGGGCGACCGAGTGGTTCGCGCCGGACGGCCCGGTGCCGCGCCCGGAACGCCCGGCCTGGCGCCCCGAGACCAAATTCGAGCGCCGCGGGCTGCAGCGCGGGCATGCAGTGGCGGATCTGGTCTACCGGCGCACCGAGGCCCCCGCCCCGGCGGAGTGAAGCCGCGGCTCAGCCCTTCTTCTTGACCACCAGGACCGGGCAGCGCGCCTGACCGACGACGCGTTCGGAGACCGAGCCCATCAGCAGCCGCTTGAGCCCGGTGCGGCCGTGGCTGCCCAGCACGATCAGGTCGCGATGCTGGCGCTCCGCGATCTCGATCAGGGTGACCTCCGGGCGGCCTTCCTCGAACAGCGCATCGGTTTCCACGCCCGCTTCGCGGGCCTCGCCCTGCAGCCGCTGGATCGCGTCCACGCCCTCCTGGCGCCGGGCCTCGCTCTGTCCGGGCACGGCGACCGAGGCCACGGTCAGCGGCAGGCTGCAGTGCTGCGCGAGCTCCACGGCCGCACGCGCGGCCTTGTCGCCCAGTTCGGAACCGTCGGTCCCTACCAGCAGGCCCTGGCGCGGGGCTTCGGTGTCGCGCGGGACGACCATCACGTTACACGGCGCGAGTCCGATCACCTTGGCGGTGGCGTCGCCCACCATCAGGCGGGCCATCTCGCCGCGGGTGCGCCGGCCGATCACGATCAGGTCGGCTTCGTGCTCTTCCGCCACACTGACGATCTCCTGATGCCGGTCGACTCCGTGGCGCAGGATGGCCGAGACCTCCAGGCCGGCTTCTCGGGCACGCTTCTCGAGCGCGTCCAGGTCGCCCTGGGCGGACACGCTGGCGTCGTGGCTGCGCCGCGGCGAGAGGGCGTCGTGCTGGGTGTCGGTCGGGATGATGCGCACGATCCGCAGACGTGCCCCGCAGCGGCCGGCCAGCTCCAGGGCCACGTTCTCCGCGGCGGTGCTGTATTCCGAGCCGTCGGTGGCGACGACGATGGTGCGAAACTGGGGCTGGTTGCCGGTGGGCGCCGCTTCGGCCATGGCGGTTTCTCCTTCTCGATCGATTTCCCCAGCATACCGGAGGGGACACGGCCTGCGCACGCCTTCGGCACGGGCCCGTTTTTGCGTCCGGCCCGCCGGGATGGAATAATCGCGCGCTTTCAATGGGTGTTGTCTGCGGAGCTCCGCCCGGCCTGCGTGGCCCGGTGCTCCGCGCGGTGTCGTGACCGGACGACGCGCCCGTGCTTCCCGTGCCGGCGGACTGATTCCGCCGGCCTCGCTCCTTCAGGACTGGCGGTTCATGGAAAATCTGACGCTGACCACCGAAATGATCGTGGTGCTGGGCCTGCTCGCCTTCACCATCTTCCTGTTCGTCTCCGAGATCGTGCGGGTCGATCTGGCCGCGATCCTGGTGATGGTCCTGATCGGGCTGCTCCCGCTGGTGTTCGGCGTGGTGCCGATGCTGCCCGAACTGGGCGAGCTGGTGGCGCAGGACGAGCTGTTCAGCGGATTCGCCTCCAATGCGGTGATCTCGATCATCGCGGTGATGATCATCGGCGCCGGGCTCGACAAGACCGGCGTGATGCACAAGGTCGCCAGTTTCATCATGCGCGTGGGTGGCACCGGGGAGAAACGCATCATCCCCACGGTGTCGGGCACGGTCGGCGTCATCTCCAGTTTCATGCAGAACATTGGTGCGGCGGCGCTGTTCATGCCGGTGATGAGCCGCATCTCCAGCCGTCTGGGTATCCCGCTGTCGCGCCTGCTGATGCCAATGGGCTTCGCCGCGATCGTGGGTGGAACCATCACCCTGGTCGGTTCCAGTCCGTTGATCCTGCTGAACGATCTGCTGCCGGATGACATGGAGCGTTTCGAGCTGTTCGATGTCACGCCCATCGGCCTGGCGCTGCTGGCCACGGTGATCGTCTATTTCGTGCTGCTGGGGCGCTACGTCCTGCCGTCGGTGGGCGCGCAGCCGACCGCGACCGAAGGCACGCGGGACTATTTCCAGCGGGTCTACGGCCTGTCCTACGAGATCCACGAGGTGCGCATCGCCGAGAGCGATCCGCTGGTGGGCCGGACCGTGGCCGATGTCGAACGCGAGACCGGCGTGGCGATCGTCGGCTCGCATGCTCGCGACGAGCTGCGCATGGCCCCCTGGACCGGCTACGAGATCCAGCCCAATTCGCGCCTGGCGGTGCTGGCCAGCCCGCGGCGCATGGAGGAGCTGAGCCGGCACCTGAAGCACCCGCCGTCCAGCGACCTGGACGTGTTCGCCAGCGCCCTGGACTCTTCCCAGTCCGGGATCGCCGAGGTCGCGATTTCGCCGGGGTCCAACCTGGCCGGCAAGACGGTAACCGAGGTCGCCATGCGTCAGACCTACGGGCTGTCGGTGATGCGCATGCAGCGCGGCGGCGAGGTTTACCGCGAGGGCCTGCGTGACATCCCGCTGGAGCCGGGTGACATCCTGGTGGTGCACACCACCTGGACCTCGCTGGCGCGTCTGGAGAAGGACCGCGACTTCGTCGTGATCACCTCGGACTACCCGCGCGAGGAGCTGCGCCCGAGCAAGGTCCCGCACGCGCTGGGCTTCCTCGCGGTGGCGGTTTCGCTGATCCTGTTCACCGACCTGCAGCTGTCGATCGCGCTGCTGACCGGGGCCATGGGCATGATCCTGACCGGCGTGCTGAGCCTGGACGACGCCTACAATTCCATCAGCTGGAAGACCGTGTTCCTGCTGGCCTCGCTGATCCCTCTGGGCATGGCGGTGGAGAATACCGGCACCGCGGCCTGGATCGCGCAGAACACCCTGGACATGCTGGGTACCGTGCCACCCTGGGTGCTGCAGGCCACGATCTTCGCGCTGGCCACGTTCTTTACCCTGGTCATGTCCAACGTGGGCGCGACCGTGCTGCTGGTGCCTCTGGCGATCAGTTTTGCGATCGCGGCCCAGGCTGCGGGCATGGATGCCGACCCGCGCGTGTTCGCGATCACCGTGGCCATCGCCACCTCCAACTCGTTCCTGATCCCGACCCACCAGGTGAACGCCCTGATCATGGGCCCCGGCGGGTACCGGGTGAAGGACTACATGAAGGCCGGCAGCATCATGACGATCCTGTTCGGCGTGGTCGCCATGTTCATGATCAATCTGGTCTTCTGACCCCGATTTGCTGACGTTTGTAACGCTTGATTGCGTAAGGAGAGACTCTCATGTCCCAGAAACATCCCGTGATCGCCGTCACCGGTTCTTCGGGTGCCGGCACCTCCACCGTGAAGCGCTCGTTCGAGTCGATCTTCCGCCGCGAGCAGATCAACCCCGTGGTGATCGAGGGTGACAGCTTCCATCGCTATGACCGCAAGGCGATGAAGGAAGCCATGCAGAAGGCTGCCGACGAGGGCAACAACCATTTCTCGCACTTCGGCCCCGAGGCCAACCTGTTCGACCGCATCGAGGATCTGTTCAAGACCTACGGCGAGACCGGCCAGGGCGAGAAGCGCTACTACCTGCATTCCGACGAGGAAGCCGAGCACCATAACAAGCGTCTCGGCACCAACCTCGGTCCGGGCGAGTTCACCCCGTGGGAAGAGATCGAGCCGGGTTCCGACCTGATGTTCTACGAAGGCCTGCACGGTCTGGTGCAGCACGGGAACGTCAACGCGGCGCAGTATGTGGATCTGGGCATCGGTGTAGTGCCGATCGTGAACCTCGAGTGGATCCAGAAGATCTTCCGTGACAATGCCGAGCGCGGTTACTCCGCCGAGGCGATCGTGGACACCATCCTGCGGCGCATGCCGGATTACGTGAACTACATTACCCCGCAGTTCTCGTGCACCGACATCAACTTCCAGCGGGTGCCGACCGTGGACACCTCCAACCCGTTCATCGCCCGGGACATCCCCACCCCGGACGAGAGCATGGTGGTGATCCGCTTCAGCGACCCGAAGAAGTTCGGCGTGGATTTCCCCTATCTGCTGAACATGATCCCGGACTCCTTCATGTCGCGGCCCAACACCCTGGTGGTGCCCGGCGGCAAGATGGCTCTGGCCATGGAAGTCATCCTTGCCCCGATCATCCACGACATGCTGGCGCGTCGCGGCTGATCGCGAGTGCATGGCGCGGGCTGCGGGCCCGTTGCAGGGGCCGCGACCTTCGGGTCGCGGCCCTTTTTGTTGCTGCGGATCGCACGGCGCCGGGGCGCTCTTTTTCAACGCGCCGCCGCTTTCGGATAGGATTGCCTGCCTGTTCCCGAGATTACGGAGTTGCCGTGTTCGGATTGTTCGGCCCGCGTCCGGCGCGCCAGATGGAGCGTTTCCGTGCCCGTTATACCGGGCGCTCGCTGATCGTGCACCGGGGGTTTTCCGGCGACTGGCTGGAGGAGCTGCTCAAGCAGCCCGGAGGAGGCGGGCATTTCCGCATCGACAGCCGTCGCCTGCCGGCCGGTCGGGGTGCGACCCCGGTGGAATGGCTGGTGCAGACCCATGTTCTGCCGCTGGAGCTGCCGCAGCCGCTGTTCCTCGACATCCGCGAGGAGGCGATGCTGGCACGGCATCTGGTGCGTGGCGAGCACGTGGTGCACCCCTCGGAGATCGCCTGGTTCCTGGAAGAGCTGGACACGCGGCACCACGCCCGTCTGGAGTTTGTCGGGAACGAACACATGCGGGCGGAGGTCGGTATCCCGGTCGAGGACAACGAGGCCCTCAGCATGCTGGAGCATCTCGGACTATGAGCGCGAGCCAACCTTTCCTCTGTGCCAGCGCCACCGGCGAGGAGCCGCGGGCGCTGGCCGCCGAGCTGGCCGACCAGCTGGGCGAGCTGGCCCCGGCGGCCGACGGGCGGGTGCGCGTGGGTTTCATCTACGTCTCCGATGACATCGCCCGCAACGCCCGGCTGCTGCTGCGCGAGCTGGGCCGTCGCCGGCCGATCGACCATTTCGTCGGCGGCATGGGCATCGCGGTGATGGGCCGCCAGCACGAGTTCTACGACGGGCCCGCCGTCACCCTGATGGTCGGGGAGTTCCCGGCGGACTCCGTGCGCCTGATCCGGCATCCGGTGCGGTCCTTCGACGAACTGTCCCGGGCCGTGGAGGGCTTTGTCGACCCGGCGACGCCGGCCCGGCTGATCCTCAACGCCGATCCGCGCCTGGAAGACGTGGAGGGGATCCTGACCCGTATCGGCGAAGAGACCGCATGGTTCGCGACCGGCGGGATCAACTCGGGCGCGGACGACGCGGTCCAGATCGCCGACGGCGTGATGAGCTCGGGGATCACCGGTATCGTGCTGCGCGACGACGTGCCGCTGGTGGCCCGCCACACCCAGGGCTGCACTCCGCTGCCCGGGCAGCACGAGCTGACCGAGACCTGGCGCAACATCGTGGTGCGCCTGAACGGCGAGCCGGCGCTGCCGGCGTTCCGGCGGATCATCGGCGACGTGCTCTCGCGCGATCTGCAGCGCGCCCTGGGGTATATCCAGATCGGATTCCCCATTCCCGGTTCGGACACCGGGGACTATCGCGTGCGCAACATCATCGGCGTGGACATGGACCAGGAGCTGCTGGCGGTGGGCGAGACCCTGGAACAGGGCTCGCGGGTATTGTTCGTGCGCCGCGACGGGCAGTCGGCGCACGAGGACCTCGAGCGCATGCTGCAGCAGATCCGCGAGCAGTGCCCGGACGGGATCCGCGGCGCGGTTTACGTGTCCTGTCTCGGGCGCGGGCGGCACCAGTTCGTGCACCCGGACGTGGAGCTGGGCACCGTGCAGCGGGCCCTTGGCGACGTGCCGCTGGTCGGTTTCTTCGCCAACGGCGAGATCTTTTCCAACCGTCTGTACGCCTATACCGGCGTGCTGACGCTGTTCACCTGACGACGCCCCGCCGGGGCAGGGGAGAGGCATGGAGTATCGCAAGCTGGGACGCACCGGCATCGACGTGAGCCTGATCGGCCTGGGCACCATGACCTGGGGCGAGCAGAACACCGAGGCCGAGGCCTTCGAGCAGCTGGACTATGCGCTGGAGCGCGGCATCAACCTGATCGATGCCGCGGAGATGTACCCGGTGCCGCCGCGGGCCGAGACCCAGGGGCTGACCGAGCGCTACATCGGCAACTGGCTGCGCTCGCGCGGCTGCCGCGACCGCGTGGTGCTGGCCTCCAAGGTCGCCGGGCCGGGTATGGACTATCTGCGCGGTGGCACCCGGCTGACCCGCGAGCATGTCGAACAGGCCGTGGATGCCAGCCTGGAACGCCTGCAGACCGATTGCATCGATCTCTATCAGGTGCACTGGCCGGCGCGCTCGACCAATTTCTTCGGCAAGCTGGGCTACGTCCACGATCCGGACGACCGTGCCACGCCGATCGAGGAGACCGCCGCCGCGCTGAAGGACGTGGTCGCCAGCGGGCGGGTGCGCTACGTCGGCATCTCCAACGAGACGCCCTGGGGTTTCATGGAATGGCTGCGCCAGCACGAGCGCGGGCTGGCCGAGCGCATCGTTTCCATCCAGAACCCCTACAGCCTGCTGAACCGCAGCTTCGAGGCCGGTCTCGCCGAGATGGCCATCCGCGAGGATGCGGGCCTGCTGGCCTACTCCCCGCTGGCCTTCGGCATGCTCTCCGGCAAGTACCGCGAGGGGCGCAAGCCCGAGGGGGCGCGGCTGATGCTGTACGAGCGCTTCCTGCGCTACAGCAACCCGCAGGCGCTGGCGTCCACCGAGGAGTACGCCCGGCTGGCCGAGGACCACGGCCTGACGCCGACGCAGCTGGCGCTGGCCTTCGTCAACCGCCAGCCGTTCGTGACCAGCAACCTGATCGGCGCCACCACCATGGAACAGCTGCGCGAGAACATCGACTCGGTGAACGTGGCGCTGCCGGACGAGGTCCTGCAGGCCCTCGAGGACATCCACGCCCGTTACACCTACCCCAGCCCGTAGCCCGGGGGCCGGCGGCGTGGAGCTGTTCGACACCCACGTCCATCTCGATCTGGATCCGTTCGATCCGGACCGCCCGGCGGTGCTGGATCGTGCCCGCGCGGCCGGGGTCACGCAGATGGTCCTGCCCGGCGTGACCCGCGAGCGCTGGGCGGACATGGATGCCCTGGCCCGGCGCGAGCCGGGGCTGTACGTGGCCCGCGGACTGCATCCGGTGTTTCTCGAACAGCACGCCGATGCCGACCTGGAGGCACTGGACGCCGCGCTGGACGCCGACCCGCGCGCGGTGGCGGTCGGCGAGACCGGGCTCGACGGCTTCGTGCCGGGGCTCGACTTCGACACCCAGTGGCGGTTCTACACCGCGCAGCTGGCGATCGCGCATAATCACGACCTGCCGGTGATCCTGCACTGCCGGCGCGCGGTGGATGCGATCCTCAAGGGGTTGCGCCAGTATCCGGGCGTGACCGCCATCCTGCACAGCTTCTCCGGCAGCGAACAGCAGGCGCGTCAGGCGGTGGATCTCGGCTGCGTGCTGGGGTTCGGCGGGCCGGTGACCTTCGATCGTGCGCGGCGCCTGCAGCGGATCGTGCGCGACCTGCCGGAGGAGGCCCTGGTGCTGGAGACCGACGCCCCGGACCAGCCGCTGGCCGGGCATCGCGGCGAGCGCAACGAACCGGCGATGATCGCCGAGGTCAACGCCGCCGTGGCGCGTTTGCGCCACACGGATCCGGTCAGTACCGCTATACTCACAACCCGGAATGCACGCCGGGTTTTCCGGCTGGACACGGCCCGGACCAATGAGCGGCACTGACGAACTGCCACACGACGCCTATACCGAACGCACCGATCTCCTGCTGGGGGCGGATGTCACTGCCGGCCTGCGCGACCGGCATGTCTTCATTGCCGGGCTGGGCGGGGTTGGCAGCTATGCCGCGGAGGCCGTCGCCCGTGCCGGGGTCGGCCGCATGACCCTGGTCGACCACGATGTGGTCGCGCCGTCCAATCTCAATCGCCAGCTGGTGGCCCTGCGCTCCACGGTGCAGCATCCCAAGACCGACGTGATGGCCGAACGCATCCGCGACATCGATCCGGGGATCGCGGTGACCGTGCGGCGCGAATTCCTCAACCCGGACACGGTCGCGGAGCTGATCCCGGAGGATGCCGATTACGTGCTGGACGCGATCGATTCCATCGCCTGCAAGGCGGCGCTGGTGGCCGGCGCGCAGGCTCGCGGGGTGCGGGTGATCTCGGCCATGGGGGCCGGCGGCCGTATCGACCCGCGCGCGGTGCGCGTGGGGCCGCTGGACGGCACCCGGGTGTGCCCGCTGGCGCGGCAGATGCGCAAGCGCCTGCGCCGGCTGGATGCGCGGCTGGATTATCCGGTGGTGTTCTCCATCGAGAACCCGAGCAAGGGCACCGAGCACCGGCCGGTGGACGGGCCGCTGGGCGGGCGGCCGCGCTCGGTGAACGGCACCATCTCCTATTTGCCGGCGCTGTTCGGCCTGACCGCCGCCGGCGAGGTCATCCGCAGTCTGATCGACCGCTGAGGCTGGCTCTTTCGCCTGCAAGCAGGCTCCTACCTTTCCGTTTGTATCGCCCCATCTGTGGGAGCGTGCTCGCACGCGAACCGGCAGGGCCCCGGGGTACTCAGCCCTTGCGCCGTTTGCGGCTCTCCTCGGCGTGCTTGAGCACCAGGGCGAGGTTCTGTTTTTCCACCTCGGTCACCTGCGGATCCTGATTCACCGCCTGGCGCAGGTGGCCGATCAGCTGATCCAGTTCCTCGCGGCTGATCTGCTGGAAGTTGAAGCCGCCGCCGTAACGGGATTCCAGTTCGTCCCAGTAGTCGGCCAGCGGCGGGCGGTAGTCGTCGGTCATGCGTGTCTCCCGGTGGGCCCGGCGTGTGTGTGCGCCGCAGTGTAGCGGCTAGAGGCGCGCCTGTCGGCCCGCCGGCGACCGGCGAGTTTCCCTCCGGCGGCGGGTTGCGGTGTAATGGCGCCCCCGAACCGGACTGTCTGCGAGCCGCATGCCGATTACCGCCATCTATCCCGGGACCTTCGATCCCGTTACTCACGGGCACACCGACATCGTGCGTCGCGGCGCCTGCCTGTTCGACCGGGTGGTGGTGGCGGTGGCCGCGAACCCCGGCAAGAGCCCGGCGTTCCCGCTGGAGACCCGCGTGGAACAGACCCGCGAGGCGCTGAAGGACGTTCCGCGGGTGGAGGTGATCGGGTTCGACTCCCTGCTGGCCCATTTCGTGCGCGAACAGCAGGCCACGGTGATCCTGCGCGGCCTGCGTGCGGTTTCCGACTTCGAGCACGAATTCCAGCTGGCGGCCATGAACCGTCAGCTCGCGCCCGAGGTCGAAACCCTGTTCCTGACACCCGCCGAGGAATACAGCTTTGTCTCGTCCAGTCTGGTACGGGAAATCGCGCGCCTGGGCGGCGATGTCTCAAAATTCGTGAGCCCCGGGGTGGCGCGCATGCTGGCCCGGGATCCCGGGGTGGCCGACTGACCGCTCGCACCCCTTCCTGGCCCGAGGAGGAAAAGCCATGGCCCTGATGATCACCGACGAATGCATCAATTGTGACGTCTGCGAACCCGAGTGCCCGAACGAGGCCATCTACCCGGGCGACGAGATCTACGAGATCGATCCCAACCTGTGCACCGAGTGCGTGGGGCACTACGACGAGCCGCAGTGCCAGCAGGTCTGCCCGGTGGACTGCATCCCCCTGGATCCGGACCACAAGGAGACCCGCGAGCAGCTGATGGCGAAATACGAAGCCCTGATGGCGGCGAAATAGCCGGGGCGGCCTGTCATGCGGTGCCACCTCCTGACCGTCACGCTGTTCGGGCTGCTTGCGGCCCCGCTGGCCTCCCCGGTCGTTGCCGGGCCCGCCGACACGTCTGCCGATACGCCCGGCGAACATGCCGTCGCCACCGCCCATCCCGAGGCCACCGCGGCCGGCGAGGCGATCCTCGCCGACGGCGGCAATGCGTTCGATGCGGCGGTGGCGATCACCGCGGCGTTGGGTGTCGCGGAGCCCTATGGCTCCGGGCTGGGCGGCGGGGGCTTCTTTCTGCTGCACGAGGCGGACAGCGACCGCACGCTGATGCTCGATGCGCGCGAGACCGCGCCCGCCGCGGCCGATCGCGACATGTACCTGGACGAGGACGGCGAGGTTGTCGACGGGCTGTCGCTGGACGGGGTGCTGGCCGCGGGTATCCCGGGGATGCCGGCGGGCATGGATCATCTGGCGACGGAGTACGGTGCGCTGTCGCTGGAACGCAGCCTGGCCCCGGCGATTCGCCTGGCGGAGGAAGGCGTGACCGTCGGGCCGCGTTATCAGCAGATGGCCGAGTTCCGGCATCAGGCGCTGCGCGACGGCGCCGATGCCGCAGGGATCTTCCTGCGCGACGGCGGGCCGCCGGAGGCCGGCACGGAGCTGGTGCAGCCGGATCTGGCCGATACCCTGCGGCGCCTCGCCGCCGAGGGCCGTGACGGCTTCTACACCGGCGAGCTGGCACAGACCCTGGTGGAGGGCGTGCGCGAGGCCGGAGGGATCTGGAGCACCGAGGACCTCGCGGGTTACGAGGTCGTGGAGCGCGATCCGGTGCGCCTGGAGTGGAACGGCGCCGAGATCGTGACCGCCGCGCCGCCGTCTTCCGGGGGCGTGGCCATCGGCCAGATCCTCAACATCCTGTCCTTCCACGATCTGGACGCGATGGAGGAGGACGCCCGCATTCATCTGATCCTGGAGGCGATGCGCCGGGCCTACCGTGACCGCGCCGAGTACCTGGGCGATCCGGATCATGTCGACATGCCGCTGCAGCGGCTGCTGTCACGCGATTACGCGGCCGGCCTGCGCGCCGGGATCCACCCCGATCAGGCGACGCCCAGCGACGGCCTGCCGCCGGTGGTGGAGCCGGAGAACCGTCCCGGGACCGATGGCGCGGCGGAGAGCCCGCAGACCACGCATTTCTCGGTGATGGACGCCGACGGCAACCGCGTGGCCGCGACCCTGACGCTGAACTACCCGTTCGGCTCCGGCTACGTGGTCCCGGGGACCGGTGTCCTGCTGAACAACGAGATGGATGACTTCTCCGCCAAGCCGGGCGAGCCCAACGCCTACGGCCTGATCGGCTTCGAGGCCAATGCCATCGCCCCGCAGCGGCGGCCGCTGTCGTCCATGAGCCCCACCTTCGTGGACACCGGCGATCGCGTGGCCATCCTCGGCACCCCGGGGGGCAGCCGCATCATCACCATGGTGCTGCACGGCATCCTCGGCGTGGTCGACGGTCAGCCGATCGACGAGGTGGTGGAGGCCCCGCGCTGGCACCACCAGTACCTGCCCGACCGGGTCGAATTCGAGACCGGGGCCTTCGACACCGAGCTGCGCGGCAAGCTGGTGCAGCGCGGCCATCGCCTGACCCCGCAGGTACGCCCGTTCGGCGACATGCAGGCGGTGCTGTGGGACCGCGCGGCCGGACGGCTGGAGGCGGCCTCGGATCCGCGCGGCGAGGGCGAGGCGCGCGTCTTCGACCGCTGAGCCGGGTCAGCGCTGGCAGCTCGGGCAGTAGGCGCTGGCCCGCTGACCCACGCTGCGGGTGCGGATCGGCGTGCCACACACCCGGCAGGGCTCCCCGGCGCGCCCGTAGACCTGCAGTTCCTGACGGAAGTAGCCATGGCTGCCGTCCTCGCGCAGGAAATCGCGCAGGGTCGTGCCGCCGCGTTCGATGGCGGCGGCCAGCACGGCCTTCACGTGGCCGGCCAGACGGCGGTATTCGGCGCGGGTCACGCGGCCCGCCGCGCGCCCCGGACGGATGCCCGCGAGGAACAGTGCCTCGGTGGCGTAGATGTTGCCAACGCCGACCACCGTGGCCTGATCCATCAGGAAGGCCTTGACCGGCCCGCGCCGGCCGCGACTGCGCCGGAACAGGTAGTCGCCGTCCATGTCCGCGTCCAGCGGTTCCGGCCCCAGGCCCTCCAGCAGCGGATGGCTGGCGGGACCGCCGTCCGGCGCGGGATCCAGTGGCAGGCAGCAGCCGAAGCGTCGCGGATCGTGCAGGCGGATCTCGCTGCCGCTGTCGAGCATCAGGCGCAGGTGGTCGTGGCGCCGCAGCGGCGTATCCGGGGCGCAGTGGCGCAGGCTGCCCGACATCCCCAGATGCAGCAGCAACCCGGTGGCATCAGTATCCAGCAGCAGGTATTTGGCCCGCCGCCGCAGGCCGCGCACGGTGGCGCCGGCGATCCGTGCCGGGAGATCCGCCGGGACCGGCCAGCGCAGCCGCGCGTCACGCACCTCGAGGTGCAGTATGCGCCGTTCGCGAAGCAGGGGTTCGAGGCCGCGCCGGGTGGTCTCCACCTCCGGCAGCTCAGGCATGCACGCCCTCGATCTCGATCAGCAGCTCCTGGCGGCAGACATCGCCGCGTACCCATTGCACCGGCGGGGTCCGTTCACCGTAGTGCTCGCGCAGGATCGCCTCCACGGTGTCGCGATGCTCCGGGTGGCGCAGGTAGACCCGCAGCCAGCGCAGCCCGGGCAGATCGGTTCCGCCCTCGGCATGCAGGGTGTCCAGGTTGGCCAGGGTCTCGCGGGTCTGCGCGGCGATATCACCCGGGTGCCGGCTCTCGTGCCCGGTGATGCTGGCGGTGCCGGAGATCAGCAGCATCGGGCCGCGCGGCGTCTCGATGCGGGTGGCGCGGGCGAAGCTGGGGCTTTTGGGGCTGTAGCGTTCGGGGTAGTGGTACGCGCTGACCTGGCGGGGGTTCTCCACCGGGGCCCCGGGTTCGCGCGCGGCGATGGCGTGCACGAACAGGCCGGCGTGGTCGGATCCGATCGCGGTGGCGGCGGGCATGCCGCCCAGCGGGATTTCCAGGGCCTCCAGGGCCTCGGCGCGCCCGGTGCAGAAGGCCTGATAGCGTTCCAGCCCCTGCTCCGGCTCGTGGATGCGGCCGAAGAAGTTCCACATGCGCAGCAGGTACGGATAACCTGCCTCGCGGCAGGCCGCGACCAGGTCCCGGTATACGTCCCGGGTGCGTTCGCGCAGGTCGTCGTCGGGGCCTTCCCGCGCAAGGAACAGGACGTCGCCGCAGACCATCCGATAGAGGCCCCCTTCTCCGGACGGGGCGCTGCTCGCCGCCCCGGCGAACCAGCGTTCCTCCGGCGGGGCGGGGTCCAGCGAGGCCAGCCCCGGATCGATCGCCAGGGTCGTGCCGTTCGCTCCCGCGCAGC
Source organism: Thioalkalivibrio sp. ALE11 (assembly GCF_000381205.1). NCBI lineage: Bacteria > Pseudomonadati > Pseudomonadota > Gammaproteobacteria > Chromatiales > Ectothiorhodospiraceae > Thioalkalivibrio > Thioalkalivibrio sp. ALE11. The sequence goes on from NZ_KB906174.1 coordinate 40,706, forward strand.
GGATACCCGGGTCGTTCGCGGGCCGCAGGCTCAGGCCCGCGGGCTCCGCGGATGCGGTATCCGCGGGCGTCAGGCGTGTGTCCAGATCAATGGTCATGCGCTGCTCGCTCCCTGCATCTCCACCAGCATGCTCTCCGTCCAGCGTACCGCTTCCATGTACAGTCGCCCGGCGACCTGGGGCGACACCGGCGAAACCTCGAACGGGAACCGGCGATCCGGGTCCTCGAAGGTCTCGATGATCCGGGGTACGGCGCCCAGCTCCCCGCTGTGCTCCAGCAGGGCATCCTCCATCGCCGGGCTCAGGTTGAGCTCGCCCAGTACCCGGTGCAGAGGAATGCCCAGCACGCGGTCCAGCCCCGACAGCAGGCCGAGGGTGAAGTAGCGCTCGGACTCGTTCGGCACGCCCGAAGGCGCGGCGAGCAGCGCGGCCATGCGTGCCCGGATCATCACCTGTTCCAGGCCCTGGCGCTGCGGGGTGCTGGTGCGCAGGGCGGCAACCATCGCCAGCGAGCGCACGCGGTCGGTCCCCAGCAGCACAATCGCCTCGCGCAGGGTCTCGATCGGGCGGCGGTGCCGCAGCAACGGGCTGTTGGCCTGGCGCAGCACATGGATGGCCAGATCGGGGTGGGCATTGATCTGTGCGGCCAGCTGCTCGGCCGACATCTCCGGATCCTGCAGTTTCTCGATCAGCTGCAGCAGGCCGACTTCCAGCTGCTCCAGGCGCTGGCCCTCCACCACGTTGGGGTAGGACAGGAAAAAGCCCTGGTAGTACAGGAAGCCCAGCTCGCGGCAGGTCGCGTAGGTAGCGGCGTCCTCGACCTTTTCCGCCAGCAGCTCCACGTTGAAGGGTCGCAGGCGCTCGATCTCGGCGCGCAGGCTGTCGCCATCGAACGCCAGCAGGTCCAGTTTCACGATGTCCGCCAGCTCGATCAGGGGCGAGTCCTGTTCGCGGAACTGGTAATCGTCGAGGGCGATGCGGAAGCCGTGTTCCTTCAGCCGGCGCACGGCGGCGATGACCTCGTCGTCCACCACGATGTCCTCGAGGATCTCGAGCACTACCTGTTCGGGCGGCAGGCTTTGCAGGACCTCGTGATCGAGGAAGCCGCGCGGCAGGTTCACGAACGCGAGGTGTTCCCCGACGAGGTTCTCCATGCCGATGTCGATGAAGGCGCTGTGCAGCAGGTCGGAGGTCGCGAGATCGCCGTCCACCACGTTGGCCTCGCTGGCATTGGCCCCGGCCCGGAACAACAGTTCGAACCCGATGGTGCGTTCCTCGCCATCGAAAATGGGTTGCCGTCCGACAAAAATTGGCTGCATGCTTATTGTCTGCAAACGATGTGGATCGGTCCTTCCTGCGGGACACGGGCCGCAACAAGAGGAAACGCGACATGGATTCCATCAACGCGCCGTTCGGGGAGATCGTGGAGCTGCGCCAGATCCTGCACGACTCCGGGATGCCCCTGCTGCGGGTCATTATCCGCGATGGTGAACGTTACACCAAGATCGAGCTGGATCCGGCCACGGCCCATCGCTGGGGCAGGCTGATGACCCGCTGGGCCGAGGACGTGGTGGAGGCGCAGGGCGGCGACAGCTGACCCCGCCCCGCTCGAAGTCCGGCCACAAAAAAGCCCGGCATGGCCGGGCTTTTTCATGCGCGCGACGGGCCGCGCTTACTTGATCTTGGCTTCCTTGTACATCACGTGCTGGCGGATGACGGGATCGAACTTCTTGATCTCCATCTTTTCGGGCATGTTCCGCTTGTTCTTGGACGTGGTGTAGAAGTGACCCGTGCCGGCGCTGGAGACCAGCCGGATCTTTTCGCGCCCCTGATTCTTGGCTGCCATCGTGCTGCCTCCTTAGACCTTTTCGCCGCGGGCCCGGCAGTCGGCCAGGACTGCCTCGATGCCGCGCTTGTCGATGATGCGCATGCCCTTGCTGCTCAGGCGCAGCTTCACGAACCGCTTTTCGCTTTCCACCCAGAAACGATGGGTGTGCAGGTTCGGCAGGAAGCGACGCCGCGTCTTCCGCTGGGAATGCGAGACATTGTTACCGGTAGCCGGGCGCTTGCCCGTCACCTGACATACTCGGGACATCGGGGCTACTCCAGATGTTCGGGTCGGGACGAAAGATCGCGGATACTAGCGGATACCGGGGCCGCGCGCAAGGGTCGGGCGTCATGGACGGCGAAGGCGGTCCGTTGCGTCTATCTTTCGATGCGAAGTGAACCATGAGCTGCAACCAGCGGGGGAAGAGCATGAAGGGAGCAATGGTACGGGGTATCGCGGGCGCGTTTCTGGCCGGCATGATGGCAGGGCCGCTGGCAGCCAACGAGGCGCAGACCGGCGACGGCCAGTGGTGGTGGGACGATGGCTGGTGGCAGGAAGGCCAGCTGAATCCCGACATCGAGAACCACGAGGTCGAGGTTGAACGCCTGGAATACGAGCGTGACGGCGTGATCGTTCCGGCGATGGTCGCGCGCCCGGCCGACGGCGAGGACTATCCGGCCATCCTGTGGTCGCACGGGCGGCGCGGGCTGGACCATCTGGCCGAGCTGCACGTGAAACGCCTGGCCGCGCGCGGATTCGTGGTGCTGGCGCCGGACCTCTATACCGGTCGTTTCATCGAGACCCACCCGCTGGACCACGACTACGAACTGGAAGGGGATCTGGACCGCGGTCTGGACGAGCTGCTCGCGCGGGAAGACATCCTCGGCGACCGCGCCTGCCTGGTGTCGATCACCCGGGGCGGGTACAAGACCCTCAAGGTCGCGGTGACCCATGAACGCCAGGTGGATGACGTGGCCTGCTGGGCGGGCTATTACCCGCATGTGCAGGACCCCAACCTGGGCGAACCCCACCAGGTGTATCGCTATGCCAGCGAATTCAATCAGCTGGAGATCCCGGTGATGATCCTGATCGGGGACGAGGAGCAGTACCAGCGCCACCGGACCGCAAAGATGGCCGCCGACGGGCTCAAGGATCGTGGCGGCGACGTCACGTGGATCGAGTACCCGGGCGTGGGTCGCGGCTTCGACTTCCGCAACGGCGACAACCGCACCTTTGCCGATGACCTGGCCGCGCGCGATGCCATGGTCCGCGTGACCCGCTTCGTCAACCAGCACCTGCGCGACTGAGGTACACATAAAGGGCGTGTTCCGGTGGTCAGATTACGCGGCGGCGGATGGCCGAGGAGATCTGCTCGAAACCGATAACAACGACCAGGATCACCAGGATGATGGTCAGTGCCTGGTCGAACTGGAACATGCGCATCGCGGTGGAAAGCTCCACCCCGATCCCGCCGGCGCCGACCAGACCCAGCACCACGGCCGAGCGGATCGCCTTTTCCACGCCGTACAGACTGGTCGCGGTCATCGAGGCCATCGACTCGGGGAGGATGGCGCCGAAGATCACCGAGAGCCGGCCCCCGCCGGTGGAGGTCAGCGCCTCGGACGGCCCCTTCGAGACCTCCTCCACGCGCTCGGAGAAGAAGCGCGCGCAAAAGCCGATGGTGTCCATGATGATGGCCAGGATCCCGGCCAGCGGGCCGAGCCCGACCGCGACGACGAAGATCAGCGCCCAGACCAGTTCCGGGATGGTGCGCATGGTGGCCACGATGGTCCGGCTGAGGGTCCGAACCAGACGGTTCGGGGCGGTGTTCGAGGCACACAGCAGGGCCATCGGCACGCTCAGGATGACACCGACCGTCACGCCTGGCGCCGTGATGACGTCGGCATGACCGTTCTCGCGCTCTGCGTGTCATGTAAACGGAGCGTCTTCCGGACGTAACGGGGCTGCCATTCGGCCCCGGTAGCTTCTGTTCCTGCCAATTTCAATGACGGGAGGGACAGAACGTGAAAGGCATTAAGTACACCGTAAATACCGCATTCATCCTCGGCCTGGGGGTTGCAGTTAGCGCCCCGGCCGCGGCTGATCTGACGTTCGATCCACGCGGTCGTCTGCATCTGGACGCCGCTATGCACAACACTGACAACCTCGGAGAGGAAGCCTTTCAGGACGGGTTCCTGGTGCGGCGTGCGCGTCTTGGTGGCAGTGGTGATCTGGGTGGCCGCTGGGGCTATCAGATCGAGTTTGATTTCGCCGGTGGCAGCATCAGTTACAACGATCTCAAGATCTCGTATGACACGGATGCCGGTACACTCCAGATGGGTCAGTTCAAGGTGCCACAGGGCATGGAAACACTGACCAGTTCCAATCGCATGACTTTCATCGAGCGGGCTTCATCTCAGGTTTTCACCGATTCCCGTCGCATCGGTGTCGGATTCGATCAGTCCGGTGATAACTATCACTATTCCGTGATGGGGTACTCGCACTCCATCGAAGGGGATCCGGATGGCGACGCACCGCTGGGCGCCGCCGGCCGCGTGACTTTCAATCCGGTTCGCGGCGATCAGGTCGTCCACCTTGGTGGTTCCCTGTCCCACGAACGCATTGCCAGCAATGCGCGCGAGGGCAGCGTGCGCTTTCGTGATCGTCCGGAATCTCGCCCGACCGAGGGGAATCGCCTGATCGATACGGGCAGCATCGATGCCCGCTCCACCACCAAGGCGGGCCTGGAGCTCGGTTTTCTCACCGGACCGTTCCACGCCAGCGCGGAATACATGCGGGCCGAGGTGGATCGTGACTCCGGTTCGGACGTCAGCTTTGATGGCTGGCATGTCCAGGCCGGCTGGGTCCTGACCGGCGAGACGCGTGGCTATCGTCCGACCGGTTTCCGCACCGTCGAGCCCGAGCGCTCGTCCGGTGCGTGGGAGATCGCCGCGCGTTACAGCTCGGTGGATCTGGGAGATTCCGGGATCCTGGGAGGGGAGCAGAAGAATTTCACTCTGGGGGTGAACTATTACGTCAATCCCAATCTGCGCTTCATGGCGAACTACGTGATGGTGGATGTGGATGACAGCGATGCCGTGGACGCCCTTTCGGAAGGCGCCTTCCGCGACGACAGTCCGGACATCTTCCTCGCCCGCATGCAGTACAGCTTCTGATCCCCTCGTAACGTCTTCGGGGACCTTCGGCCACCGGACATCCCGTCCGGTGGCCTTTTTTGTGCGCGCCAGAACGGTGAGCCACTCAGGGCGCAGCCCCGTCGCCGCTGGCCAGGGTGAGCGCCTGAGGCTGGGCCAGCAGCAGCGCTTCGTCAGCGACCTTCAGCCATTCGCCGCGGCTGGCCTCCAGCCGATGATCGTCGGCATTGATGGTCTGAGCGTGTACATTGATCAGTGTTTCCCTGGAGAACGGAAATGACGCATGTGTTGCCGGGCGATGACGACTCGGTAACACGGACGTTCAAGAACGGGAGGGGGTCATGTCGAGCTGTCTTTTGCGTGTCGCGGGGACGTTGTCCGTGCTCCTGCCCCTGGCGGGGCTGGCGGACGAGCCCGTGGTGCTGGATCCGGTGGAGGTGTCGGCGCCGCGGCTGACGACACCGCTGGCGGAGCTGCCGGCCTCGGTCAGCCGGGTGGACGGGCGTCAGGCCACCGAGGCGCGCCAGGGGCTGCAGCTGGACGAGGCGCTCAACCGGGTGCCCGGGCTGTATGCGCAGAACCGCCACAACTTCGCTCAGGACGTGCGGATCTCCATCCGCGGCTTCGGCTCGCGGGCGCCGTTCGGCGTGCGCGGGCTGCGCATCCTGCAGGACGGGATCCCCGAGACCACGCCGGACGGGCAGTCGCAGGTGGATGCGATCGACCTGCTGAACATCCGCGACATCGAGGTGCTGCGCGGGCCCAGCGCGGCGCTGTACGGCAATGCCTCCGGCGGGGTGATCTCGGTTCGCACCCGGGACGGCAGCGAGCCGCGCGGGCATGGGGGCGGGGCGCTGGCAGGCTCGCACGGGTTTCGTCGGCTGGAGGCGACCAGCGAGGCGGACCTCGGCGAGCACCGCTACTCGCTGACCGCGCATGATTTCCGCATGGATGGCTACCGCGACCAGTCGCGGGCGGAAAAGCGCTATCTGCGCCTGCATACGGCAAGCGAACTGGGCGACGGCACGCTGCGTGCCCACCTGCGCTACCTGGACGCCCCGCGCACCGAGGACCCGGGCGGGCTGACCCGCGACGAGATGCGCGAGGACCGGCGCCAGGCCGCCCCGAACGCCGAGTCGCTGGATGCGACCCAGGAGGCCGAACAGCTGACCGCCGGGCTGCGCTGGGAACAGCCGGTGGGTGAGCTGGATCTGCGCGTCGGCGGATTCTGGACGCAGCGCGACTACGCCCAGCAGCTGCCGTTCCCGGGGTCGAGCCGGGTGGCCTACGAGCGCGACTTCTACGGGCTGAACGCCCAGCTGGAAGGCGATCTCGGACCGACGCGCTGGCTGGCGGGCGTGGATCTGGAGGAACAGCGGGACGAACGGACGCGACGCTGTTCCGCCGGACAGCTGTTCGATCGTGATCCCGAGGAAGACGACGAGGCTCCCGGTTGTTCCGCGGACCCGAATGATCCCGTCACCAACCTTGCCCTGGAACAGACCGAACGCGCCCGCACCCGTGGCGCCTTCCTGCATACCGATACCCTGCTGGGCGAGGACTGGAACCTGGTGCTGGGGGCGCGCCACGATCGTATTCGTTTCAGCATCGATGATGACTTTTCCGAGGAGGTCGGCGAGCCGGATCGTTCGGATGGGCGCACCTTCCGCGAGGAGAGCCTGATGGCCGGGCTGGTGTGGCATTTCCGCCCGGGGCAGCGGGCGTGGGTGAACGTGGCCACCAATTTCGAGACCCCGACCTTCACCGAATTTGCCGATCCCGGGGGCGGAGGCGGCTTCAACCCGGACCTCGAGCCGCAGAAGGCTCGCAGCCTGGAACTGGGCTGGCGCGGGGAACAGGGTGCGTTCGGCTGGGAGGCGGTGCTCTGGAGCACACGGGTGCGCGACGAGATCACGCCCTTCCAGATCGAGGGCGAGGGGGACCGGGACTTCTACACCAATGCCGGGCGCACCGCGCGCGACGGGCTGGAGCTGGCGCTGGACTGGCAGGCGACGCCGCAATGGACCCTGAGCAGCGCCTTCACCCTCAATGATTTCCGCTTCCGTGAATACGAAGACGTCGACGGCGTGCGCCACGACGGCAATCGGCTGCCCGGACTGCCGCGCGAGCAGCTGTTCCTGGAGGCCGACTGGCGCGACGGTCCCTGGTTCGTCACCGTGGATGCCCTGCACGCCGGGGCGCGTTATGCGGACGACGCCAACGACGAGCGCGTCGGCTCGCAGACCACGGTCAACCTGCGGGCCGGGCGCGAGTGGACGCGCAACGGCGCGAACATTGAGACCTTCGTTGGCGCGAACAATCTTCTGGATGCCGACAACATCGACAACGTTCGCATCAACGCAAACTTCGGACGGTATTACGAGCCCGCCCCGGGGCTGACCCTGCGCGCGGGTCTGCGGGTGACCTTCGGGGATTAATCCCGGCGGTCGGTCGGATCGTCGGGGCCGTCAGGGCCGCCGGGGCCGTGCTGGTCGCGGTGGCGGGGCGGTTCGATCTCGTCCAGGCGGCCCTGCTCGATCTTGCGCAGGGTCTCGGCGTCGGTGGGGTCGTCCGGGTCTTCTTCCCAGGCGTAGCGCTGTGCCACCGGGAAGGGGTCGCGGCGGTACAGGAACCAGCCGCAGACCGCGCCCACGGTCGCACCGAACAGGTGCGCCTCGAACGACACGCCGGGGGTGGTCGGGAACACCCCCCAGAACATGCTGCCGTAGAGGAACAGCACGATGATCGTCAGCGCGATGGACAGCGCATCGCGGCGGCGGATACCGATGACCACGGCAAAGAACATCAGGCCGTGGGTCAGGCCGCTGGCGCCGATGTGCAGGCCCTCGCGGGCGAACAGCCAGACCCCCAGCCCGCCCATGATCCAGATCAGCGGGACCGCGGTGCGCGTGGCCTGCGGGAAGCCGTAGAGCGTGAGGATGCCCAGCACCCAGAGGGTGGGGGCGTTGGCCATCAGGTGCCCCCAGGATCCGTGGATCAGGGGCGAGGTGAAGATCCCCAGCGCGCCGACGCCGTCGCGCGGCAGGATGCCCAGACGCGAGAAATCCGCGCCCAGCACCTCCTGCAGGGCGTGGATCAGGACCAGGGCCATCACCCCGACAAAGGGCCACAGCAGCGCGCGCCGGAAGCGTTCGCGATCGGCCGCGGGGTCCGTCGGGGGTGCCGGGCGTCGCAGGTTCAGCATCGAACAAGACTGCCACGGGGGCGTGACGGGGAACAATGCACCGCCCGGGGCAGCGGTTTCGGGTCCGCGCGGGCAGCCCCGGCGGCGGACCCGGCTACCCCCGGGGCCGGCGTTCAGAGGCGGAACTGCGCCAGGGCGCGCTGGATCTCGCTTTCCACCTGCTTGAGCTCGTCGGAGGCCGCGCTGACGCGGTCGGCGGTCTCGGCCGACTGGTCGGCGCCGTCGGAGATCTGCACGATGGTGCGGTTGATGTCCTCGACCACGGTGGTCTGCTCGCGCGCCGCGACGGCGATCTGATCCGTCATCTCGGAGATGGTGTCCACCGACTGGCGGATCTGCTGCAGCGCGCCGTTCACTTCGGCGGTGTGTTCCATGGTGGTCTCCGCCTCTTCCTGGCCCTTCTTCATCACCGAGACCGCGTTGTTGGTGGCGCTCTGCAGCCGCGAGATCATGCCCTCGATCTCGTCGGTGGACTCCTGGGTGCGGGTGGCGAGCTTGCGCACCTCGTCGGCGACCACCGCGAAGCCGCGGCCATGTTCGCCGGCGCGGGCCGCCTCGATCGCGGCGTTCAGCGCCAGCAGGTTGGTTTGCTCGGCCACTCCGCGGATCACCTCGAGGATGGTGCCGATCTGGCGGGAATCCTCGCCCAGGTTCGAGACCGTGTCGGCGGCCTGTTCCACCGTGCCCAGCAGGGAGGACATCGAGGCCACGTTGCGTTCCATCACCTCCATGCCCTGGTGTACGGCGTTACCGGCCTCCTGGCCCGACTGCGAGGTGGCGTCGGTGTTGCGGGCGATCTCCTCGGCGCTGCTCTGCAGCTCGTTGATGGCGGTGGCCACGCGTTCGGTCTCGTCGCGCTGGCGCGAAACCGCCTCGCGCGCCCCGTAGGCCTCCTGGTTCAGGTTGTCGGTGGCCTGACGCAGGGTCTCGGTGCTGCCACGGGCCTTGCCCACGGCACTGGCGATCTTGTCGGTGAAGCGGTTGAAGGCGCGCCCCAGCGCGGCAGTCTCCTTCAGTCCGTGCTCTTCCAGCCGGCGGGTCAGGTCGCCGTCGCCGTCGGCGATCTCCTCCAGCGCGGTGGACGAGCGGTTCATGGCCCGGCGGATGGTGATGATGATGGTGGCCGCGCCGGCCAGTCCGAGGATGATGCCCGCGATGGCCAGCACCATCTGCGCCACCTGGGTGTTGCGCATGGTGGTGGTCAGTTCACCGGCCCGGGTCTCCGCACGCCGGGTGATGGCCTCGCTGAGCCCATCCAGTTCCCCGCGGGCTTCCATCAGCAGCGGGCCGATTTCGGTGCGGATCATGTCGGCATCCTGGAATGCCTCGGGCGAGCCGTGGACCTCGAAGATGTCGTCCAGCGCACCCCGCAGGGTTTCCAGTGATCCGGCGAAATCTTCCAGCGCGATTTCCTGTTCGAAGTCCAGGGTGGCGGATTGCCCTTCGAGATCCTCCACGATGCTTTCCAGCTGCCCGCGATAGAGATTCACGTTCTGGACGAAGGCGTCGTCGCGGAAGGCAAGGAAGCCGCGCAGGTTCGAGGTGACCTGCAGTGCGCTCATGCGCAGGTTATGGAACTGCTGCAGACGTTCCAGGGAACGCTGGAACTCCGGCAGGTTGGTCTCGGCGTCGATCATCGTGGACGCCTGCTGCGCCATGGCGCGGGTGGCGGGATTGGCCCGCTGGTTGGCGATGTCCAGCGCGGGCATGTTGGCGGCGTCGTCGGTGGCCAGTTCGGTCAGACGGTCGACGTGGCCGTGGAAGCGGTCGACGTGTTCGCGGACCGCTTCGGCCGAGCGGGCCATGTCGCGGTCGGCCGCCACCACCGGGTCGTTGTTGAGCTCCCGTGCCGCGGCCTGCAGGGCGTCCATGGATTCCAGCCAGGCGTCATGGTGGCCCTGCTCGTCGCTCATCAGGTAAAAGCCCAGGAAGGCCGCGCTTTCCTGCAGCCGCTGCTGGACTTCGTTGACCCGGGCGACGGCCGGGTAATCTTCTCCGGTCAGGTTCTGTACGTCCCGGGCGCCGGTCTGCAGCGCGTGCAGGGCCATGACCGAGTTGATGACGAGGATCAGGACCACCAGGCCGAAGCCGGCCGTCAGCAGTCCGCGGATCGAAAACTTGTCCAGCATGAGTTGCTCCTCCGCCGGCGCCTCTGCGGGCGCTTGCTACCACCGCGTACGGGCGTACACGGAAAGGGTGACCCGCGGGTCGTGTCGTTTCTCCTGCTGTTACGGCAAAGATGCCCCGGAGTTGAGTGTTTCGTGGGGGGGCATCGCTCCCGGAGCCGCGAAAAGGCAGGTGGTCCGGCCGGGCTTCACCGGGAGAGACGCGGGCGAGAGCTTCAGGATTCCAGCTGTTCCCAGCGCTGATAGGTTTCTTCCAGTTCGCGTTCCACATCGGCCAGGCGCGCCTGCAGTTCGCGCACGCGCTCGCCGTCCCGCTGAGTTTCGGGGTCGCAGAGGGCCTGGTTGATCGAGTCCTGCTCCGTCTCCAGCGCCTCGATGCGGCCCGGCAGGGCCTCCAGTTCGCGGGCATCCTTGTAGGAGAGCTTGCCCGAGCCCGAGCCCGAGCCCGAGGCCGCGACGGCGGGCTCCGGCGCCGGGGCGGTCCGGGTTGTGGCCCGGGATGCCGCGTCCGCGGCGGCCCCGGAGTCCGGCGCCGGGTCCCCCTCGATCAGGCGCCGGGTCACGCGCTCGGGCAGATCCGACCAGCCGCCGACGAACTCCTCGATGCTGCCATCGCCGGGGACCACCAGGGTGCTGGTGGCCACGTTGTCGAGAAACGCGCGGTCGTGGGTGACCACGATGGCGCTGCCCTTGTATTCGATCAGCAGCGACTCCAGCAGCTCCAGGGTCTCCACGTCGAGATCGTTGGTGGGTTCGTCGAGCACCAGCAGGTTGGCCGGACGCAGGAACAGCTTCGCCAGCAACAGGCGGTTGCGTTCGCCGCCGGACAGCGCGGAGACGGGCTGGCGGGCGCGCGCCGGCGGGAACAGGAAATCGCCCAGATAGCTCAGCACATGGCGCGTCTCGCCGTTGACCGTCACCTGTTCGCGGCCCTCGCCCACGGCATCCTGCACCGTGGTCTGTTCGTCCAGGTGGGCGCGGGTCTGGTCGAAATAGGCGATGGTCAGCTGGGTGCCCAGCTTGACCGTCCCGGCCAGCGGCGGCAGATCGCCCAGCAGGCCGCGCAGCAGGGTGGTTTTCCCGGCGCCGTTGGGGCCGATCACGCCCAGGGTGTCGCCGCGCTGCAGCAGCAGGTTCACGTCGTGCAGCACCGGCGTGCCGGAGTGGCCGAAACTGGCGTGTTCGGCCTCGATCACCCGCTTGCCGGAGCGCTGTTCCGGGCTCAGCTGCATGCGCACCTGCCCCGCGCGCTCGCGACGTTCGGCGCGTTTCTGACGCAGCTGCTGTAATGCGCGCACGCGGCCCTCGTTGCGCGTACGCCGGGCCTTGATGCCCTGGCGGATCCAGGCCTCCTCCTGCGCCAGCTTGCGGTCGAACTCCGCCTGCTGGCGGGCTTCGACCTCCAGCCGCTCGGCCTGACGCTCGCGGAACGCGGCGATGGACGGCGGGTGTTCGTACAGCTGGCCCCGGTCCAGCTCGAGGATGCGGGTGGCCACGTTCTCCATGAACTGGCGGTCGTGGCTGATGAACACCACGGTCATGCGGCTGCCGGTCAGAAAGCCCTCCAGCCAGCGGATCGCGGCCACGTCGAGGTGGTTGGTGGGCTCGTCCAGCAGCAGGATGTCGGGGTCACGCACCAGTTCGCGGGCCAGCCAGACCCGGCGCCGGAGCCCGCCGGAGAGGGTGGCGAACTCGGCCTCGGGGTCCAGCTCCAGCCGCGACAGGGTGGTTTCGACCCGGTTCTGCAAGCTCCAGCCGTCGATCGCGTCCAGCTGTGCCTGTACCGGCCCCATCTTCTCCAGGGCCTCGGCGTCGCCGCTGGCGGCCGCCTGGCTCAGGTGGTGAAAGCGTTCCAGCAGCCGCCCGGACTCGCCCAGGCCTTCGGCGACCACGTCGAACACGCTTCCCTCGATGCCCGGCGGCAGCTCCTGGGTCAGCCACGCGACGGTCAGCCCGTCGCGGCGGGTGATATCGCCGGCATCCGGCTCCACCTCGCCGGCGAGGATGCGCAGCAGGGTCGACTTGCCCTCGCCATTGCGTCCGGCGATCGCCACCCGCTCGCCGGGTTCCAGGCTCAGGCCGGCGCCGTCCAGCAGCGAGGCCATGCCATAGGCCAGGTGGATGTCGCGCAGGGTGATCAGGGCCATGTTCAGACCTCCTTCATGCGCCAGGCGCTCAGGGCCCCGGCCAGACTCATCAGCGCCAGTACGAAGATGGCGAATTCGGTGCCGGCCAGCTGGGCCACCAGGCCGAACAGGCCCCCGACCAGCAGCAGCACGCCGATGACCGTGTTGCTGACCGCGGTGAAGGCCGCGCGGGTCTCCTGCGTGGCCATGTCGACCAGATAGGTCTTGCGCCCCAGCCGCACGCCGGCGTGGCTGATGCCCAGCAGGAAGAACAGCACCGCGTGCACCCAGCCCATGTCCAGCAGGGCGGCTTCGGCCGGGGCGAACCAGCTGCCCAGGGCGACGACGAAGCCCAGCAGCGTGGCCAGTCCGCCGGACAGCACCAGCACCCCGCGCGAGGAACGGTCGGACATCCGGCCCCACACCGGCGCGCTGAGCGCGGAGGCGAGCCCGCTGGCGAGGATCAGCAGGCCCAGGGTTGCCAGTGCCCCCTCGGTCGCATCCTCGGCCAGCAGCACGTAGAACGGCAGCGCCAGCGCGGTGCTCATCAGCAGTGCGCGGGTCAGCACGAAGTGGCCGAAGGCGCGGTCGCTCCACAGCAGGCGCAGCGAGCGCAGGGCCTCGCCGAATCCGTTGACGCCCCCTTCGGTGGCGCCCGGATCCTCGTGCAGGCGGGCGAACACCGCCGCCGCGATCCACCAGCCGCCGGCCGAGGCCGCCAGCAGGGCCACGAACAGGCCGACACCGGCATCGTCCAGGCTGGCCAGCGTCAGGTACCCGCCCAGGGCCAGGGTGAAGAAGCCGGCGGCCGAGGCGGCGTAGCCCATTACCGTGCCGCGGCGCTGCTTGGCGATGGTCTTGCCCAGCACGTCCTTGGACGCCACCGAGTTGATGCCGCGGGACAGCGCAAACACGATCAGCAGGGCGATGATGGCCCAGCCCGCGGCGGCCCCCTCCAGGGTCAGGGCGGTGATGGCCATGCCCGCGACCGCAAACCCGGACAGCGCGCTGCCGAGCACCCAGAACCCCTTGCGGATGGCGCGGCGGCGGATCGAGGCGGCCACGAACAGCTGCGGCAGCAGCGAGCCCGATTCACGGATGGGGACCAGGAAACCGGCGAACGCGGCCGGGGCCCCCAGCGCGCTCAGCAGCCAGGCGAGGACCAGGCGCGCGGAGGCCAGTTCGTCGCCGATCTTGGACAGGGTATTGGCGACCAGGTGGACGAGGAAGTTGCGTGGCTGCGCGTTGCACGCCCCCTCGGGGATGTCCTTGCAGGCACGGGCATCCTCGTCGCCGGCGATGGTCTCGTACAGGCTGACGAGGGGGCGTCGGCGTTTGTCGCGATCGGTCTCGGTCATGCAGTCCTTCCGTTGTGTCGCCCGTCATTGCGGGGCGCCGAGGGCGCCGTGACAATCTCCGGACACCGACAGGGCGTTCGGCTCGGGTGCCTCCGCAGAAAAGATTGCCACGGCGCCTGCGGCGCCTCGCAATGACCGGGGTCGGGTTCCGGCGTAACGTTCTACCGCCGCCCGGCCAGCGGGTCGTCGGGGTCGACGCTGTCGCGGAAGGGCTTGCGGCGGTCGAGGTTGGTCAGCTGGTAGACGTTGCCCAGCCAGTTGTTGATGACCGCCAGCGCGGTGTCGTGCCAGGTGTTGTCCAGGCGGTCCAGCAGCAGGGCCTCGGGCAGGGCCGGGATCTCGGTGCAGTGCTCCAGCGCCGCCTCCACGTGCTCGCGGTGTTCATCGAGGATCGCGGCCGCCTGCGGCATCAGGTAGTTCTCCGGCAGCGGCGGATAGGCCTTGCGGTCGCCCTCGATATAGCGCACCACTTCGCGCTTGTATTCCTTGAGCAGGCTGATCGAGTCGTACTCCGGATGGCCCTGGAAGAAGACCATGCGGAAACCGTCCGGCGAGGCGCCCAGATGGATGCCGGCTTCCTCGCTTTCCACCAGCACGCGCAGGCCGTGGCGTTCGAACTGCTCGCCGGTGACCTTGTTGTAACGGGAGTGCGGCACGTCGAAACGGGTGTTCACCCCGGTCACCAGCGGGTGCCCGCGGTCCACCACCCGGTGCGGGAACACGCCCCAGAGCTTCTCGCCCATGTGCTGGCGGTGTTCGTCGTAGTGCGACTGCAGCACCGCATGGGTCGCGAGGCAGGAGCACAGCGTGGAGGTCACGTTCTGCCAGGCCCAGTCCACCACTTCGGCCAGCGGTTCCCAGAACGGCTCCAGGGCCAGATCCGGCTGGGTCACGTTGGCCCCGGTGATGATCAGCGCGTCCAGGCCTTCTTCCTTGAGCTTCTCGAAGTCCTCGTAGTAGTTCTCGACGTGCTCGCGCCCCTTCCGGCCGCGCTTGAGCTGCGGCAGCGTGAACGGATGGATGTAGAACTGCGCGATCTGGTTGCTCTCGCCGATCAGGCGAAAGAACTGACGCTCGGTGGCCGCCAGTGCGGCATCCGGCATCATGTTCAGCAGCCCGATGTGCAGCGCGCGAATCTCCTGCTGGCGGGCGAAGTCATTCGGCAGGACCGACTCGCCCTCGCTGCGCAGGCGTTCGAAGGTGGGGAGTCCGGAGTGTGCAACCAGGGGCATTACAGTCGCCTCTCGCGTTCCAGGGCCATGCAGACCAGCTCGTCAAAGTCGGCCGCGTTGCGCACCCGGGCCACCTCGGTGGTGCTGACGGTGTAGCCCCAGGTCTCGGCGATCTGTTCGTAACGCGGCAGCCGCGCCCGGAACAGGCGCGAGAATACCCAGCGCACGAAGGCATTGGGGTCGATCTGGGCGACGTACTCCAGCTCCTCGATGCGCATGTATTCGGCCAGCTGCTGGTCGAGGAAGGCCTCGCGGTAGTACAGCGGCTTGGGGTTGGCCTCGGCGCGTTCGATCAGCTCCCGCTCGTCCTCGTCCGTGGCCTGGATATAGAGGATGATGGTGTGTTCGGCCAGGGTCTCGAGCACGCCGGGGCTGTCCAGCTCGCACACCGAACCGCCGGCATCGTTGACAAAATGCGGGTAGCCGAACAGGGTGCGCGCCTTGTGGATGAAGTCCGGCACGTCCAGCATCGCCTGCACTTCGGCCTCGTGGTGCAGGGCCTGGCGGCGCTTGAATTCGGTCAGCGGCAGCCCGCCCAGCTCCGGGTTGCCCAGCTTGCCGAGGAAGCTGGACACCGGGTGCAGGTTGTCGACGGTGATGTTGTTGATGATCTGGATGGAGTCCGAACGCAGCAGCTCGCGCAGGAACGGCACCTGCATCGCCTGGGACTTGATGTTGTCCAGGATCGGTTCGTTCAGGTAGCGCGTGCCGATGCGATAGTCGCCGGAGTAATGAAACCAGTCCTCCTGGCGCAGCATGTTGGACAGCCGCGTCTTGCCGACGCCCGACATCCCCAGCAGGGTGATGCGGCGGCCGTCCAGTTCGCGGTATTCGTCCGGGGTAAGACGCATGCGATCGGTGTCTCTCTATCGGCGCAGGATGAAGAGCACGCCGGCGGTCAGTGCCAGGGCGCTCATGACGTAGTGATCGTACTGGAACTGCAGTCCGAGCAGCCCGCGCAGGCCGTACAGCACGAGCCAGATGCCCAGCAGGATATTGCCGACCACGCGCATCTCAGACCTCGCGCAGCAGCTGGCTGACCGACTTGAACTCGGCGGCGCGGGCATCGCCCAGCCATTCGAACAGCACGGATTCGTGATTGGTGATGATCGCCCCCGCCGCGCGCAGGCGCTCGAGGCCGTTGCCGCGCAGCTCGGGGTTGCGCGAGCACACCGCATCGGCCGCCACGAACACCGTGACCCCGGCATCCAGCAGGTCCAGCGCGGTCTGGGTCACGCACACGTGGGTCTCGGCGCCGCCGATGACCACGCTGTGGCAACCCGCCAGGCGCTGCTCCAGGGCCGCCTCGCCGCAGCAGGAGAAGGCGGTCTTGTCGGTCACGGTGGCCAGATCGCCGAGATCCTCGAGCGCGGAGCGCAGTGGTTCAACGGTGTCGCCCAGCCCCTGCGGATACTGGCGCGACACCTCCACCGGAATACCCAGCTGGCGCGCGGCTTCCACCAGCCGCCCGGCGTTGCGCACGGTGCGTTCACGATCGGTTTCCGGCATCGCCGCCATCAGCCGCTCCTGCAGGTCGACCAGCAGCAGCGGCGAGCGTTCGGAGCGCTCGCAGCGAGCCCGCGCAGCCCCGCTCATCACTCCAGCATGGCGTCGATGGATTCGAGGTCTTCCTCGGCCAGCTGACCCGCCGCGCGTTCCAGGCGCAGGGTGTTGGCGAGGAACTCGTAACGCGCCTCGGCGAAGTCGCGCTCGGCGCCGAACACTTCGCGCAGGGCCAGCAGGACATCCACCTGAGTGCGGGTGCCGACCTCGAAGCCGGCCTCGGCCGCCTCGAACGCGGCCTGGGTCGATTCCAGTGCCCGGTTCAGTGCGCGCACGCGGGATTCGGCGGCCACCGAGGCGAGATAGGCGTTGCGGGTGTCGCGCCGGGTCATGCGCTCGACCTGCGTCTGCCCCTGCTGCGCGGCCTGGAAGTCCTCGCGCGCCTGACGGGTCAGGGCGGTCACCCGGCCGCCGGTGTACAGCGGGATCTCCAGACGGATGCCGATCTGAGCTTCGGTGGAGTCGTTGAACTGGGAGCTCTGGCCGGGAGGCATGGCTGGTTCGTCCACCGAATGAAAGCGGTTTTCGCTGACTGAGGCGTTGAGGCCGAGACGAGGAAGACCTTCGGCCCGCTGGCGGTCGATCTGCTCGCGCGCGGTCTCGGTGGCGAGGCGCTGCGCGGCCAGCTCCAGGTTGTTCTCCAGGGCACGCTGCACCCACGCCTCGGCATCCCGCGGCTGCGGCAGCTGGAGTTCGGCATCGGGGGCCAGGGTATCGAGTTCGTCCCAGTAGCGGTTGGTGATCAATGCCAGCTGTTCGCGGGCCACGTCCAGTTCGTTTTCGGCGCCGATGCGCTGGGCCTCGGCGAGGTCGCGCTGGGCGCGGGCTTCCTTTACGTCGGTGCTGGCGATCAGGCCGACGTCGAAGCGGCGTTCGGTCTGCTCCAGCTGGCGCTCGATGGCCTCCAGTTCGGCGACGCTGAATTCCAGGCCTTCCTGGGCCACGAGCACGTCAAAATAGGCCTCGGACACCCGCAGCATCAGGTCCTGGCGCGCGGCATCGCGTTCCGCCTCGGCCCGGGCGATCTCCAGGTCGGCCTGGCTCAGTTCCACGTAGTTGCGCCGGTCGTAGATGCTCTGGTCCAGCAACAGCGCAAAACGGCTCTGCCGCCCATCGGTGCTGTCGCGTCCGTCCGGGTCGTTGTAGAACGCACCGCCTTCGATCTCGCCGCGCAGCTGGGGCAGGAGGCCGGAGCGGGCGGCCGGGCGATTCTGCAGGGCACTGCGGTATTCCGCCTCGGCGATCTGCAGTTCGGCGTCTTCCTGCGCGGCCTGTTCGTAGACTTCCATCAGGCTCGCGCCCTGGGCGGGGGCGGCCGTGAACAGGGCGAGACCGGCGGCGGCGATCAGGGGATGCAGTCGTTTCATGGCGATTCGATTCCGGGCTGGCGAAGTTCTCGATACTAGCAAAGCCCGCCGCCAAAGGCGGGCGGGCCCGGTGGATCCGCGGGTTTCGCGGGATCTAGAACTCGAAGGCCGGACGCGGCTCGAACCCGGCCAGCGGCGGCACGCGGGTTTCGAAAAGGTCCTCGTGCCGGGTGTTGTCCTCGGTGGTGCGGGTGATCAGGCGCGCTTCCATGATCGGCGGTTCCCCGGTGATCACGAACAGGCGGCCGCCCAGGGCGAGGAATTGTTCGAGGAAATCGTCGTATTCGGTCATCGCCCCGTTAAGCGCGATGACGTCGTAGCGTTCGCGCGGGGGGCGCCAGCCCGGGGTCACCGTTCCGGTGCGCGGGGCGGCATTGGTGAGCCCCAGGTCGTGCAGGCGGTTGCGCGCGGCCAGACGCAGGTCGTCATGGCGCTCCACGCTGTCTACATGCGCAGCCAGGCTCGCGAGGCAGGCGGTGGCATAGCCGGAACCGGTGCCGATCTCCAGCACGGTGTCGGTGGGCTGCGGGGCGACCGCCTGCAGCATGCGTCCGATGACGCGCGGCGGCAGGGTCTCCTCGCCGTGGCCCAGGGGGATCTCCGTGTCGGCGTAGGCCAGGGCCTGGTAGGGCTCGGGCATGAAGCGCTCGCGCGGCAGCGTCTCCATCACCCCCAGCACGCGCATGTCCAGCACGTCCCAGGGACGTACCTGCTGTTCCACCATGTTCATCCGGGCCTTGGCGAAATCCATTGCGGGATCCTCTGTGCGGCAACGAACCGTGAAGAGTACGGCCGCTGCGCGTTGCAGGCAAGTGGTGCCGGTTTCAGTCTTTGGCCAGCGCGTCGGCGATCGCGCGGATGCGTTCGTGGCGCAGGGCTTCGCCCAGCTGCGGGCCCTGGTGGCCGGCCTCGATCAGGGGTTGCGGGCTGACGGCCGTGGCGGTCTCCACGGCGCGCCGCAGGGCGTCGGCCTGGGGGTAGGGGCGCTCCTCCCAGCCGGTTCGCCCGCGGAAGTCGGCCTCGACCGCCAGCAGGAAGGGCTCGACGTTTTCCGGGCGGCGCAGGGCATCCAGGCCCTCGATCAGTTTCATCACGGTCTTCGGGCGCAGTTCGAACAGGCGATGCGCGAGGCCGTGATGGCGCGCCACCCGGATCGCGAGGTCGCGGTAGCGCCGGGGGATGCGCAGACGTTCGGCGAGCGCCTTGATGTGGGTGACGCTGCGTTCCTCGTGCCCGTGGTGCGCGGGCAGGATGTCCTCCGGGGTGTCCGCCTTGCCCAGATCATGGGTCAGCGCGGCGAAGCGGACCTCGGGCGCGTCGCTCAGGCGCGTGGCCTGGTCCAGCACCATCAGGGTGTGTACGCCGGTGTCGATCTCGGGATGGTATTTCGCCGGCTGGGGTACGCCGAACAGCTGTTCCAGTTCCGGCAGCAGCACCGCCAGCGCCCCGCATTCGCGCAGCACCTCGATGAACCGGCGCGGAGCAGGGCTGGTCAGGGCCTTCTCGAACTCGGCCCAGACGCGTTCCGGTACCAGGGCGTCAACCTCCCCCGAGTCGACCAGCTCGCTCAGCAGGGCGCGGGTCTCGTCGGCGATCTCGAACCCCCACGGGGCCAGCTGGGCGGCGAAGCGTGCCAGACGCAGCAGGCGTACCGGGTCTTCGGCGAATGCCGGGGAGACATGCCGCAGGATGCGGTTTGCCAGGTCGGCACGGCCGCCGAAGGGGTCGATCAGTTCGCCGCCGTCGTCCTCGGCCATGGCATTGATGGTGAGGTCGCGCCGTTCCAGGTCCTGTTCCAGCGGGACATCGGGGGCGGCGTTGAACTGGAAGCCGTGGTAGCCGCGTGCGGTCTTGCGCTCGGTCCGGGCGAGGGCGTATTCCTCCTGCGTCCGCGGATGGAGGAACACCGGAAAGTCGCGCCCCACGGCGCGATAGCCGGCCGCCTCCATGGCCTCGGGCGTAGCGCCCACCACCACGTAATCGCGTTCGCTGACCGGGCGGCCCAGGAGCCGGTCGCGGACCGCGCCACCGACCAGATAGATGTGCATCCCGGAGGCGGCCGCCTCAGTCGCGCTCGTAGCTGGTGCGCAGTTTCTGCATGCGCGCCTCGCGGCCGCCCTTGCCCAGATAGGTGGGTGCGATGCTCTCCAGCCGGGTGGGGCAGTGCAGGGTCTGCCCGGTGCATACGCTGTCGATCGACAGCGAGGCGAGGTTGTCGCGCGACAGCGGCTTGCCCGGCACGTACTCCAGGACGTTCGCCTGCAGGCGGCCCGCCCAGTCCGGCAGGCCGATGACCGGGCGCCGGTGGCCGGAGACCCGGCCGACGTAGCGCACCAGTTCGCCCAGGCTGTATTCCCGCGGGCCGCACAGTTCGAACCCCTGACCGAAGGTCCCCGGATCGTTCAGGGCCGCGGCGAAGTGGTCGGCCACGTCGCCCACGAACACCGGCGCGAAGCGTGCCTCGGCGCGGGCCAGCGGCATCATCGGGGAGAAGCGCAGCAGGGTGGCGAAGCGGTTGAGGAAGCTGTCCTCCGGGCCGAAGATCACCGACGGGCGGAACACCGTGACCGGGAAGGCCGTGGCCGCGAACACGGCCTGTTCGGCCTCGCTCTTGGTCCGCAGGTAGTGGCTGGGCGGGTCCGGCATGTCGGCCTTCAGCGCGCTCATCTGCAGAAAGCGGCGCACGCCCTGGCGCTCGGCGGCGGCCAGGGCCTTTTCCGTCAGCTCGGTGTGAGCGCGGCGGAAGCCGGAGCCGTCGTGGCCGCGCTCGTTGAGGATCCCAACCAGGTTGATCACGGCATCCTGGTCGCGCAGGACCCGGTCGAGGTCCTCCGGGTCGTGGACGTTGCCGGCGATCAGGTCGACCTCGGGGTTCACCATGAGCTCGCGGTGACGGTGCGGGTGGCGCGTCACCACGCGTACATTCAGTCCACGGTCGATCAGCCGCGCCACGATGTGGTGCCCGACGAAGCCCGTTCCGCCCAGCAGGCAGACGTTGCGAATCGAGAGAGTCGACATGATTGCGAAGGCCCTTACCGAATACGGATGTGTGCGTCTTATACTCGGCTGTGGGCGCGTGATCAATCCACCCGGGCGGGCGCTGGCCCGGCGAGTCCCGAGAGAGAGGCCCGAAGATGACTGAACTGACTGCCGTCAATCCGGCCACCGGCACGGTGCTGGCGAGTTACCCGCGGTTGGATGCCGCCGGCGTGGAGGCCGCGCTGCAGGGCGCGGTGGACGCCCGCGCGGCCTGGGCCCTGCAGCCGGTGCACGAACGGGCCGCCCTGCTGCGCGAGCTGGCCGCGGTCCTGCGCGGGCGCCGGGAGGAGCTGGCGGTGACCGCGACCCGCGAGATGGGCAAGCGGCGGGTCGAGGCGCTGGCCGAGGTGGAGAAATGCGCGGTGGCCTGCGAATACTACGCCGAGCACGGGCCGGGCTTCCTGCTGGACGTCCCGGTGGCCACCGAGGCGGCCCGCTCGTACGTGGCCTGGCAGCCGCTCGGCACCGTGCTGCTGGTCATGCCGTGGAATTTTCCCTACTGGCAGGCCTTCCGCCAGGCCATTCCGGCGACCCTGGCCGGCAACACCGTGCTGCTCAAGCATGCCTCCAATGTGCCCGGCTGCGCGCAGGCGCTGGAGGAGGTGTTCCGCGCGGCCGGGTTCCCCGACGGGGTCTTCCGCAACCTGGCGGTGGGCTCCGATGCGGTCGAGGATCTGATCGCCGATCCGCGGGTGCAGGGCGTGAGCCTGACGGGTTCGGAGCGCGCCGGGCGTGCGGTGGGTGCGGCCGCGGGCAAGGCCCTGAAGAGCTCGGTGCTGGAGCTGGGCGGTTCGGACGCCTTCATCGTCCTGCATGACGCGGACCTGGACACCGTGGTGCGCGAGGCCCTGCGCGGGCGGTTCCAGAACAACGGCGAGACCTGCATCGCGGCCAAGCGGTTCATCGTCGAGGAATCGATCGCCGAGGCCTTTGCGGAGCGCCTGAGCCGGGCGGTGGCGGACCTGCGCACGGGTGATCCGATGGAAGACGGGGCGGATCTGGGCCCGCTGGCGCGCGGCGATCTGCGCGACGAACTGCACGACCAGGTGCAGCGCAGTGTCGCGGCCGGCGCGGTGTGCCGCACCGGCGGTCAGCCGCTGGAGGGCGAAGGCTTCTACTATGCGCCGACCGTGCTGGACCACGTCGAGCCGGGGATGGCGGCGTTCGACGAGGAGACCTTCGGGCCGGTCGCCGCGATCACGCGGGCCGCGGATGCCGCGGCGGCGGTGGAGCTGGCCAACCGCTCGCGCTTTGGTCTTGGCGGGTCGGTGTGGACCGCCGACGGCGCTCGCGGCGAGGCGCTGGCGCGGCAGCTGGAATGCGGCTGTGCGTTCGTGAACGCGGTGGTGAAAAGCGACCCGCGTCTGCCTTTCGGCGGGGTAAAGGATTCCGGCTACGGGCGCGAACTCGCGGATCTGGGGATCCGCGAGTTCGTGAATGCGAAGACGGTCTGGGTGGCCTGAGTCAGCCGCCGGTCATGGACATGAAGCGCATGACCTTCTCCGGGCGCTCGTTGAATTCGTGGCGCTCGGGTTTCAGCGCAATCGCCTCGAGGATCGCGGCTTCCAGCTCGGCATCGCTGCAGCCGTCGCGCAGCCGCGGACGCAGCGCCAGGCTGTGCTCATTGCCCAGGCAGGTGTGGATGGTGCCGTCCACTGACAGCCGTACGCGGTTGCAGGTGTCACAGAAGTGCTGCGAGATCGGGGTGATGAAGCCGATGCGAATGTCGGTGCCCGCAACCTGCGCATAGCGCGCCGGCCCGCCGCCGGGCATCACCCCGGGGATCAGGTCGAAGCGCTGCTCCAGGTCGCGGCGCACCTCCTGCAGGTTCACGTAGTGGCCTTCGTTCGCCTCGCGCCCGGTATCGCCCATCGGCATGGTCTCGATGAAGCGCAGCGTAAAGCCGTGCTCGATACAGAAGTCGACCATGTCGCCGACCTCGTTATCGTTGATGCCGCCCATCACCACCATGTTGATCTTGATCGGGTCGAATCCGGCGCGTTTCGCCGCCATCAATCCGTCGAGCACCTTCTCCAGCTTGCCGCCGGTGACGCGCTTGAAGACCTCCGGGCGCAGGGTGTCCAGGCTCACGTTGATGCGTTCCACCCCGCCCGCGGCCAGCGCGTCGGCATGCTTCGCGAGGCGCACCGCGTTGGTGGACAGCGAGAGGTCGTCGATCCCCGGCAGGGCGTTCAGGCGCGCGGCCAGGTCCGGGAGGCCGTGGCGTACCAGCGGCTCGCCGCCGGTCAGGCGCACCCGCCGGGTGCCGAGGCGGCCGAATGCCGCCATCACCCGCTCGACCTCGTCGAAGGTCAGCCAGTGCTCGGGCACCTCGAAGTCGCGAAAGCCTTCCGGCATGCAGTAGAAGCAGCGCAGGTCGCAGCGGTCGGTGACCGATACGCGCACGTATTCGATCTTCCGCCCAAAGGGGTCTGTCAGTCCGCGATCATTCATAGAAGCCCCCGGCCTCGGGCGAGGCGTTATGTTTGTTAGGGAATATCGTAGACCATGCCGTGGCCAGCGCCGAAAATGCACAGTCCCGGCGCAAGAATAAATAAATTCTTTTACTGATTACTCTACTTTATTTGCGGATAAGTACTTCTCGTTGGCCAAGGCGGTAGCCGGCGTCCACAATGATCCGTGGACAACTGAACCGACGTAACGAGGTCGCGCCCATGAGTGCCCTGCCCGAATTCGAGAATCACGGCAAGCAGGAGATCAAGTACAGCACCTGCTACATGTGTGCCTGCCGCTGTGGCATCAAGGTCACCGTGGAGGACAACAAGGTCCGCTACATCCAGGGGAACCGGCATCACCCGATCAACAAGGGCGTGCTCTGCGCCAAGGGCAATGCCGGGATCATGAAACAGCAGTCGCCGGCGCGCCTGCACCAGCCGATGCGCCGCAAGCCGGGCACCGAGCGCGGTGCCGGCGAGTTCGAACCGATTTCCTGGGACGAGGCCCTGGACGCCCTGTCCGAGCGCCTGCAGAAGATCCGCGAGACCGATCCGCGCAAGCTGGCGTTCTTTACCGGGCGTGACCAGATGCAGGCCCTGACCGGCCTGTGGGCGACCCAGTTCGGCACCTACAACTGGGCGGCCCACGGTGGCTTCTGCTCGGTGAACATGGCCGCCGGCGGCCTGTACACCACGGGCTTCGCCTTCTGGGAATTCGGCGATCCCGACTGGGACCGCACGAAGTACCACGTGCTGTGGGGCGTGGCCGAGGACCATGCCTCCAATCCGATCAAGATCGGGCTGGAGAAGCTCAAGCGCAATGGCGGCAAGTTCGTCGCCATCAACCCGGTGCGTACCGGCTATCAGGCGATCGCCGACGAATGGGTGGGCCTCAAGCCCGGCACCGACGGTCTGTTCGCGCTGTCGATGCTGCACGTGCTGCTGAAGAACAGCCAGTTCGACTGGGACTTCCTGGTGCGCTACACCAACGCCACCCAGCTGGTGGTGCAGACCCCGGGGCAGCAGGGCGACGGCCTGATCCTGCGCGACGACAACGACAACCCGCTGGTCTGGGAGCTGGAGAAGGAAGACTTCGTCGACGGCAGCCAGGTGGACATCAAGCCGGCGCTGTTCGGCGAGTACACCGCCCCGGACGGCCGCCCGGTCAAGACCGTGATGACCCTGCTGGCCGAGCGCTACCTGAGCGACGAGTACTCCCCGGAGAACACCGCCGAGATCACCGGCGTGCCGGCCGAGCAGACCGAGCGTCTGGCGCTGGAAATGGCCCACGTCGCGTTCAAGGAATCCATCGAGCTCGACATCGAGTGGACCGACTCCTGGGGTCGCAAGCACGACAAGGTCATCGGGCGCCCCGTGTCCATGCACGCGATGCGTGGCATCTCAGCGCACTCCAACGGCTTCCAGACCTGCCGCGCGATCCACTTCCTGCAGATCATGCTGGGCTCGGTGGACTGCCCCGGCGGTCACCTTTCCAAGCCGCCGTATCCCAAGCACGTCCCGCCGGGCATCAAGCCGGCGAAGGAATGCGCGCCGAACACCCCGCTGAAGAGCCCGCCGCTCGGGTTCCCGACCGCGCCGGAAGACCTGGTGATCGACGGCGAGGGCAACCCGCTGCGCATCGACAAGGCCTTCTCCTGGGATGCGCCGATCTCCAACCATGGCCTGATGCACATGGTGGTGACGAATGCGGTCAACGGCGATCCCTACCCGATCGACACGCTGATCTTCTTCATGGCGAACATGTCGTGGAACTCCACGATGAACACCGCCGAAGTGATGGACATGTTGCGGGCCAAGGACGACAACGGCGAGTACAAGATCCCGTATCTCGTGGTCTCGGACGCGTTCAACTCCGAGATGGTCAGCTTTGCCGACCTGGTGTTGCCGGATACCACCTATCTGGAGCGTTACGACACCATCTCCATGCTCGACCGTCCGATCTCCGAACCCGCCGCGGCGGCGGATTCCATCCGCCATCCGATCCTGGAGCCGGATCGTGACGTGCGCCCGTGGCAGGAGGTGATGGTCGAGCTGGCCAGCCGTCTGAAGTTCCCGGCGTTCACCAGGGACGACGGCAGCCGCAAGTTCGAGGACTACAAGGACTTCATCATCAACTACGAGAAGGAGCCGGGCATCGGCTTCCTGTCGGGTTATCGCGGCAAGGATGGCCAGAGCCATCTGCGCGGCGAACCGAACCCGAAGCAGTGGGAGGCGTACATCGAGAACCAGGGGTTCTTCATGTACCACCTGCCGGAGAGCCAGCAGTTCTACCGCTACGCCAACCAGGACTACCTCGAGCTGGCCAAGCATGCCGGCTGGGTGGGCAAGACCGACCCGATCACCATCGAGCTCTACTCCGAGACCCAGCAGCGCTTCAAGCTGGCCGGCCAGGGCCTGTATGACGGCCCGCAGCCGACCAAACAGGAGCACAAGGATCGTCTGACGCAGTTTTTCGATCCGCTGCCGATCTGGCACAAGCCGCTGGAGCAGACCCGCATCGACGAGGACGAATACCCGTTCTACGCGATCAACCAGCGCCCGATGTTCATGTACCACTCCTGGGATTCGCAGAACGCCTGGCTGCGCCAGATCTGTGCCCAGAACTACCTGTACATGAACCGCCAGAAGGCCGAGTCCATGGGTATCGAGGATCTGTCCTGGGTGTGGCTCGAGTCGCACAACGGCAAGATCCGCGTGCAGGTCAAGCTGATCGAGGGCTGCGAACCCAATACCGTCTGGACCTGGAACGCCATTGGCAAGCAGAAGGGCGCCTGGGGACTGAAGGACGACGCCAACGAGTCGCAGAAGGGCTTCCTGATGAATCACCTCATCAGCGAGCTGCTGCCGAAGAAGGGCGATCCGGTGGACAGCATCACCAACTCCGACCCGGTCACCGGCCAGGCCGCGTGGTACGACCTGAAGGTCAAGATCACCCCGGCCGGACCCGAGGAAGAGGGCTCCTGGCCGCAGTTCGACAAGGTCACGGCCACCCCGGGCATGTCCGAATCACCGGACCAGCTCCGCTATCACGCACACAAGCCCGTGCACCTGAACCGCGACATCCGCGACGTGCTGACCCGCGGCTCGCTGGACAAAGACAAGAACTGATCCGGCCGCCCCGTGGCGGCCGCGAGCCGCGACGGGGTCCGCCCGTACGAACGATTTGAAGGAGTACCAACCATGCGACTTGGACTCGTGATCGACATGGACACCTGCGTGGGCTGCCATGCCTGCGCGGTGGCCTGCAAGCAGTGGAACACCAGCGGCACCACTGGCCCGCTGACCGACTACCAGCCTTACGGGGAGGACCCCAGCGGGGTGTGGTTCAACCGCATCCGCCATTACGAGGTCGGGGACTACCCCAACAACAAGACCGTCAACATCCCGATGTCCTGCATGCACTGCGATCATGCCGACTGCGTGACCGTCTGCCCGACCGGCGCCTCCTACAAGCGCCCGGAAGACGGCATCGTGCTGGTCGACCAGGACAAGTGCATGGGGTGCAACTACTGCGCCTGGGCCTGCCCCTACGGTGCCCGCGAGCTGGACCGCGAGGACGGCGTGATGAAGAAGTGCACCCTGTGCGTGGACCGCATCTACGACGACGCACTGCCACCGGAGGAACGGCAGCCGGCCTGCGTGATCACCTGCCCGGCCCACGCCCGCTTCTTCGGTGACTTCGACGATGAAGAGTCCGAGGTCAGCCGTCTGGTGCGCGAGCGTGGCGGCGTGAAGCAGATGCCCGAGCTTGGCTACAAGCCGGTCAACACCTATCTTCCGCCGCGAGTCACCCGCCCCATCCCCACCGACGACGTGCGTGCCAATACGCTGGTCAGCTCGGTAAAGGACTGGGTCAACAAGATGGTGGCGCGCTAACGCGTCGCGTCCCGGGGAGAAACCACCATGCATCCTGCACTTTCCGTCATCCTGTTCACGGTCACTTCGGGCGCGGGCTACGGCCTGTTCGTCCTGCTGGTGATCTTCCACCTGGCGGGCGTCGGCCCGGCCATGAGCCAGGGCGAGGTGATCGCCCATGGCGTGGGCGCGCTCGGCCTGATCACCGTCGGGCTGCTGTTCTCCACCGGCCACCTGGCCAACAAGAAGAACGCCTGGCGTTCGTTCATGCGCTTCAAGACGTCGTGGCTCTCGCGCGAGGCGGTATTCGCCGTACTTTTCTACCCGTTCGCGGCAATCTACGGCCTGAGCGTGCTGCTGCAGGGCCCCGAGATCGGGCTGCTGGGCATGATCGCGGCGCTGATCGCAGCGATTCTCGCCGTGATCGTCCTGTTCTCCACCGGCATGATCTACGGCTGCCTGAAGACCATTCGCCAGTGGAACACCGCGCTGACTCCGGCGAACTACATCATGCTGGGTATTGCCACCGGCTCGGCGGCCTACGCCGCCATCGCCAGCGCCTTCGGCAACGCGACGGCGATGCACGCCGGCGTGGCCATCGTGATGCTGCTGATCGCCGCGGTCCTCAAGGGGATCTATTACTTCTGGATCTCGAAGGTGACCGGCCCGACCATCAACACCGCCACGACCTTCAACCGGGCCACCGTCCGGCTGCTGGATACCGGGCATACGGCCGGCACCTTCCTGACCGACGAGTTCGGCTACGATCCCAGCAAGAAAACGACCAGCATGATGAAAGCGGGTGTGTTCCTGCTGGGCTTCATTATTCCGGCCTTGTTATTGGCTGCGGTCTTGGCCGGCGCCACGGCCGTAACGGCCTGGCTGGCGGTGGCCTCCGCCCTGATCGGTGTGGGCATGGAGCGCTGGCTGTTCTTCGCCGAGGCGAAGCACGTGGTACGCCTGTACCACGGCGATCAGCACACCTGAGCCCATCCCGGGCCTGCCCCTGCCGGGGCGGGCCCGCTTTCCGGGCACGAAAAATCCCCGCCTCCGTCATCCGGAGGCGGGGCAGCAGGTGCCAAACTCCGCAGGCGTCCGGGATTTACCCCGCTGCCTCGGTTATTCGTTCTTGTCCTGCCCCGCCTTGCGGACGTTTCGCACCACGATGTAGCCCGTCCAGCCGAGGAAAACAAAGATCCCGAGCAGGGTCGCGATGGTCAGGATGCCGATGGGGGACTGAAACAGGATTTCGGTGATCATGGAATTCTCCCTGAAGATTCAAGCCATACTGGCTCCAAGTTAGCCCCGACTTGTGGCGTTCCGCCATGACCTGCCTCAATCTTTGGCGCGTTCTGCCCCCTCGTCTTCTCCCGCGACCACCACGCAGTTGCGCCCGCGGTCCTTGGCTTCGTAGAGGGCATCATCGGCACGCCGCAGCGCATCGTCGGCGCCGGCGTCGCCGTCACGCAAGATGGTCACCCCGATGCTGGTGGTCACCCTGTCGGTGTGCGGCCGTTCGGTGTGCGGTTCCATCGCCTCTACCTGCGCCCGTACCCGCTCCGCGGTGTGCCCGGCGTCTTCCAGTGAGGCACCGTGGAGCAGGATCGCGAATTCCTCGCCACCCAGGCGTGCGGCGCGGTCGCCGGCCCGCAGTGCCGATGCGATGCAGTCGGCGAACTCGACCAGCACCTGATCGCCGATCTCGTGACCGTGGCGATCGTTGAAACGTTTGAAGTGGTCGATGTCCAGCATCAGCAGGCCGGCGGCATAGCCCGGTTCCCGGCGCATCCGCGCGTATTCGCGCTCCAGTTCGTCCATGAACAGCCGACGGATGGCCAGCCCGGTCAGGGGGTCGGTGCTCGCCAGCGTTTCCAGTCGCTGCTCCATTCGTTTGTGTTCGGTGATGTCCTGGACCACGCCCACAATTCGCCGGGCGCGCTGGTCACGGTCGCGTTCGATCACTTGCCCGGCATCCTGTAGCCAGGCCTCGGAGCCGGACGGGCGACGTACACGGAACTCCGTCGAATAGCGTGGGGTTTCGCCTTTTAGGTGTCGTTGCAGGGCGGTGTCCCGCCGCTCGCGGTCATCCGGATGCACCGCCCCGTCCCACAGCGCTACGGACCCCGTACCTTCCGTCTCCGCCAGACCGGTGAGCTCGCCCCAGCGACGGTCGAAAAACATCAAATCCTCGTCGATCCGCCAGTCCCACAGGCCCAGATGGGCCCCTTCGAGTGCGGCGGCCATGCGCGCCTCGGATTCGCGGACACGTCCCTCCAGACTCGCGCGGCTGCGGGCATAGCGGATCGCGCGCACCAGGGTGGAGGTCTCGATACGACCCTTGACCAAGTAGTCCGCCGCCCCGGCTTCCAGTGTCCTGAGAGCGAAATCCTCGTCGTCGTAACCGGTCAGCACGATGATTGGCGTGTCCCGGAACCACTCGCGTGCGGCGCGCACGGTGTCCACCCCGGTGCTGTCAGGCAGTGACAGGTCGAGCAGAACGATGGCGGGCGAAACCTTGTCCAGGGCCTGCGGCACCGCCGACAACCGGTCGACCCAGCTCACCTCGAAGTGTTCGCGGGCCGAGCCGCGCAGGCCGAAGCGCACCAGATCCGCGTCCCCGGGTTCGTCTTCCACCAGCAGCACTGGCACGCCCTCCCCGCGGGTGTCCGCCGGGGCCGTTGCATGGTCGCCGCCTTTTCGGGGCACTTCCGGCGAGGCGTCGCGATGCCCGGTCGGGGAAGGGGCGGGCGTCGGAGACGGGGCGTGCTCCACCAGCGGCAGGTTCCAGTCCTTCGCCAGGCGCTGAACACGGTCGCAGAACTGTTCCATGTCCAGCGGCTTGACCATGTAGTCGGCCGCCCCGTTTTGCCGGCTCGCGCGGATGTCGCGTTCCAGATCCGAGGTCGACAGGACGACCACCGGGATCGCGTCGGCCTGATCGGTCTCGCGCAGGCGCTGCAGGAACTCCAGCCCGCCCATGTGCGGCATGTTCAGGTCCAGCAGGATCAGGCCCGGCTGCGGCGCCTGGTCGTAGGGCGCCTCACCCGCCAGGAACCGCAGGGCCTCGCGACCGTCGTTCACGTGATGCAGGCGCGCGGTGACCCCGGCTTCCTCGAAGGCCATGCGCGTCAGGTGGACGTCCGCCGGCTCGTCTTCCACCAGCAGGACGTCGGTGACCGGTTCGGCGGTCTCGTTCATCGGGTAATCTCCACGGGCCCCTTCATGCGCCTGCGTTGTTTTCAGTTCGCTCGTCGTCCGGAGTCCGGCGGGGTATCCGGAACCAGAAGGTGCTGCCGTGTCCCGGTCCGTCCGATTCGGCGCCGATGCGGCCGCCGTGATGTTCCACGATCCGGCGGCACAGCGCCAGACCGATGCCGCTGCCCTCATATTCCCCGTGACCGTGCAGGCGCGAGAAGACCCGGAACAGGCGATCCTTCTGGTCCTGCGGGATCCCGACCCCGTTGTCGCGCACGCGGACCTCCCAGTGGTCGCCGTCGATGCGTCCGTCGACGCGGACCTCGGGGCGCGTGTCGCCCGGCACATACTTCAGGGCATTGTCGATGAGGTTCTGCAGCAGGCGCACCAGCTCGTCCTGGCTGGCAATCAGGCGCGGCCAGTCGCCTTCGACGTCGATGCGCGCCGATGTTTCGGTCACCGCCGGCTGCAGGAACGCCAGAGCGGTGTCCAGGGCCTCGCGGGTGTCCACTGGCGCCATGGGGTCGGTCTTGCGTCCCACCCGGGAGTATTCCAGCAGGCCCACGATCATGCGGTCCATGCGTCGGGCGCCCTCGGTGGCGTAACCGAGGAAACGTTGCTGATCCGCATCCAGCCGTTCGCCCAGGCTGCGCTCCAGCAGCTGCAGGTAACTGCTGACCATACGCAGCGGCTGGCGCAGGTCGTGGGACACGCCATAGGCGAACTGCTCCAGCTCCTCGTTGGATCGGCGGAGCTCCAGATTCAGCCCTTCCAGGGCCTGCTGCACCCGGTGGCGTTCCAGTACGTTGCCCAGCAGGTCCGCCACGTGCCGCAGGGTCTCGGCATCCTCCGGCCCCCAGGATGCCGTTCCGTGTACGTCCACCACACCCAGCAGCCCCTGGGGTTCGCCGGCCGCCAGCAGGGGCGCGGCCATCAGCGCATGCACCCCCAGCCCCCGGAGCCATTCCCGTTCCCTGTCTGCCGCTTCTCCGAGTGTCTCTACATCGGGTATGTGGATCAGACGTTCATGGGCCATCCGTCGCTGCCAGTCCGGGAAGTCGGCCAGGGCCAGTCCCTGGAGTTCCTGTTTTCGGTGTGGCACCCCGGGCGCGGCCCATTCATGGGTGTTGTCGAGGATCCCTCGGTCCTCGCGAAACAGAAAGACCCAGGACCGGCTGGCCCCCAGCAGTTCCCCCAGCACCGCCAGCGATTCCTCGATCGCCCGGTCCACGTCGCGTCGGGTCACCAGACGCGTAGCGATGTCGGAGGTCGCGCGATCGGCGGCCTGGCGCCGGGCCAGGGCTTCTTCCGTGGCCTTGCGTTCGGTGATGTCGAGCACCGTCCCCAGCATCCACAGAGGCGTGCCCTCGTCGTCGAATTCCACCTCGCCCTGCTGGTAGACCGTGCGGATCTCGCCGTCCGGGCGCAGGATCCGGTGTTCCACTTGATAGGGCACACCCGGGCCGCTCACCGAGGCATCGATGGCCGCGCGGACCGTGTCGCGGTCGTCCGGGTGGACCCGTTCCATGAAGGCCGCCTCGGTCGCGCCCCATTGGTCGTGACCCAGACCGAAGATGCGGTAGACCTCCTCCGACCAGCGGATCTTGCCGGAGCGGAAATCGGATATCCAGTTGCCCATGTGCGCGATCCGCTGGGCCTCCGCGAGCTCGTTCTCGCGCTCGCGCAGCTCGGCCTCGACCTCCTTGAGCCGCTGGATATCCACGTGGATGCCCGTCATCCGCCGCGGCTCGCCCTCCGGGCCCCACTCGACCACGCGTCCCCGACCCAGCGTCCACAACCATCCACCGTCGGCCATGCGGTAGCGGAATTCGATGGAGAATTTCCCGCCCTCGGCCAGTTGGCGCTGCACCTGCGCCTCGGCCTCGGGGAGATCCTCCGGGTGCAGGCGCTGGCGCCAGTCCTCGTAAGCGAGCGGCTGGCCCTCCGCCGGGTCCTCGCCCAGCATCCGCCAGCACTGTGCATCCCAGTG
This sequence comes from Thioalkalivibrio sp. ALE11, assembly GCF_000381205.1. Classification (NCBI taxonomy): domain Bacteria; kingdom Pseudomonadati; phylum Pseudomonadota; class Gammaproteobacteria; order Chromatiales; family Ectothiorhodospiraceae; genus Thioalkalivibrio; species Thioalkalivibrio sp. ALE11. The sequence continues at coordinate 73,220 of NZ_KB906174.1, forward strand.
GATCCGGTCTTCCGCCAGATCCCATTCCCAGATGCCGAATCGCGCGGCCTCCTGGGCCAGGCGGAAGCGGGCCTCGCTGTCGGCCAGGGCCCGCTCCATCGCCTTGCGCACCGAGATGTCCTGGAACGACACCACCACGCCGGTCAGTTCGCCGGTGTCGTCGCGCATGGGCGAGGCGTAGACCAGGACCGGGAAGGACTCGCCGTCATGGCGCCAGAAATGGTCTTCCCAGGCCTCCACCGTCTCGCCACTGACCAGAACCCCGTGGATCGGACATTCCTGCGCGGGATAATGCGAGCCGTCCGGATGGCTGTGATGTGTCGTGGTGTGGGAATCCCGCCCGAGAGCCTCGGTCTGGTCGGCGAAGCCCAGCAGGCGGCATCCGGTGGGGTTGATGAAGGTGAAACGGCCCTCCCGGTCGATGCCGAACACGCCTTCGCCGAGGCTGGCCAGCAGGTTCTCGCGGAAGCGGCGTTCCTCGCTGCGCGCAGCCTCGATCGCGAAACGCTGGCTGACGTCGCGCACGATCATCAGCACTTCGCGGTCGTTCAGCGGGACCACCCGCGCCTCGAAATGGCCGGGCATGCCCAGTGCGGTCGTGTCGTATTCGAAGTCGCGGACCTCGCCGCTGTCCAGCGCTTCGCGGATCGCCCGCGTCCCTTGTTCCGCGGAGGCGGGCGGGAACAGCTCGTCCAGACGCCGTCCGAGAAAATTCTCGGGCGCCATTACCAGCATCTCTTCCGAGACGGCCTCGCATTCGATGAAGGTGCCGTCGCGGTCCATCCGGAACAGGCTGTCCGGCAGGGCCCGCATCAGTGCGCGCGCGTGGGCCTCGCTGCGCTCCAGCGCCGCCGCCTTGTCTTCCAGTTCCCGGCGCACTGTGGTCAGGCGACGGTTCACCAGCACCAGGCCGAGGATCAACACGAGCATCAGACTGGCGACCACCAGTACCAGGGTCACCTGGCGGCCGTAGGTTTCCAGGAATTCCTGCACCGTGAGCTCCGGGGTCGCGTCGTACGGCGGCAGCCGGAGTTCGCGCGCCAGCTCTTCTACCGGTTCGTAGTCCATGGGAACCGCAAAGCCGTCGATACCCGCGGCCTGCGCGGGTGCCGACTGGCGGTCCAGCTCCAGCAGGGCGACCAGCATGCGGTGGCTGAGCTCGCGGGGCACGTGGCCAATCGCGATGAACGGCCATTCCGGATACAGCCGGGTGGACAACGCCAGCGGGAAATCCGCCATGTCCTGGCGGGCGATCACTCGGATCTCCTCCGGGTCGATCCGACCGGCATCCTGCAGGCGCTCCAGGATCCCGATGCGCACGAACCCTACGTCCGCTTCGCCGTCCAGGACCCGTTCCACCACCCGGTCATGCGGCATTCCGGTGAATTCGACGTCTGCATCCCGCGGTGTCGCGCCGCGTTCGCGCAGCTCCCTGACCTGTGCCTGATAGCCGCCCAGTGATTCGGGCACTACGGCCGCGATGCGTTGTCCGGCTATGTCTTCCCAGTCATTGATGTGGTCGTCGCCGGCGCGGGTAAAGGCGACCCCGCCGAATCCGCGTAGCGGTGTCCCGTGGTGCATGGGGACCAGGGTTGCCAGGGCACCCGACAGGTGGCTGTCGCTGCGGATGCGGATGAAGTGGGTGGGATTGGTCAGCAGGAAATCCAGCCGGTTGTTGCGCAGATTCTCCTCCAGGGCCGAGTAATCGGCGATCACCGCGTCCACGGTCACGTCTTTCAGTTGCGCGTCCAGGTGTTCGATCAGTGGCTCCCAGCGCTCGCGGGCCATATCCTCCGGTTCGAAGGCCAGGATCCCCACGGTCACGCTGCGTTCGGCCACCGCCGGCGTCGCTGCAAGCATCAGCAGGGCGACCAGCAGGGGGGCTGCGATCCCGATCGCGTATCTCATCGGGGCTCCTCGCGCGGCAGCAGATCGGGGCGTACCAGTTCATCCCCGAAGTCGCGGTCCAGCGGCGCGTCCGCATCTCCCATCAGGCCGGCGATCTCCCGTGCCGCCTGCAGGACCCGGGAATCGGCACCGGCCAGCAGACGGCGATTGCTGGCCGGATCCGGCAGTACCAGTCCGCGGAAGGTTTCCATGGCGCGGTGGCCGGGGACCCCCAGGCGTTCCGCCATGCGGTAGCCCGCGTCCACCGGGTTGGCGCGCAGGTGATGCAGGGCACGGAAATGCGCCGCGATCAGGTGGCGGGTCGAGCGTTCGAGCCGTTCCAGGTGGCCGGCCTCGATCGCGAGGACATCGAAGATTGTGTCCGGCATCGCCCGGCTGTCGAACAGGACGTGCGCGCCGTTGTCCAGCAGGCGGTCGGCGACGGGCTGATAGGTCACTACGGCATCCACCTCATCCTGCTCCCAGGCGGCCTCCTGCTCGTTGATGGTCAGCGACATCGTTTCGACCTCGTCGCGACTGAGGCCCGCCGTGTCCAGGGTGTGGTGGAGCATCAGGGCCCCCAGGGCCGAGTCTTCCACGCCGATCCGGCGCCCGGCCAGCTCTTCCAGGGTCTCGATCGCGGGGCGCGCCAGCACCATGTCGGCCCCCGCGGAGATGTTGAAGACCAGCACGATGCGAAGATCCGTACCCCCGGCGCGCACCCGCAGCACCTCGTCCAGGGTCAGCGCCGCACCATGGACCTCTCCGGTGGCCAGCCGGCGCATGGATTCGCTGGCGGAAGCGGTCTCGCGCAGCCGGACCCGCTCGGGGTCCAGCCAGCCCATGGCCCGGGCCAGGAACATCGGCTCGTAGCCGGGCCATACGTGGCCGGCAATCTCCAGTGGCGGCTCCGGCCGGCCACAGGCCCCCAGCAGGGCGGGGAGGGTGGCGCCGGCGGCGACCAGAAAGCTGCGTCGATCCATGTACATGTCCGCTTCATTCTTCCGGCCGGGGCGCATGCGCGCCGATCAGGCCACGGATCGCGCCGGTCATCTGGTGGCTCAGCGCCTCCATCTCGCCAAACCGGGCGAGGGCCCGTGCGGCGTGGCCCTCGCGTTTGAGCCGGACCAGTTCATCGCCCAGCTGATGGACCTGATCGTGCAGGGCGTGGATCGACGGCATTCGGTCGCCGTCGGGGTCATGGGCATGCAGCCAGCGACCGAACGGACACCGTCGCGGATCCGGCTCGGGCGGCCATTCCGTCCGGTCCTGCAGGAACTCCTGCAGCGAGTTGACCCAGGCGCGGTGGGCGACGATGCCGAACAGCATCGGGCGCAGCTCGTTCGCGACCGGCGTGGCCTGCGTCCAGCTGGCGTGCGGCTGCCACTGCGCCTGCCACGACAGCAGCTGGTCGGCGGGCATGGGGCGGGCGATGGCATAGCCCTGGGCCATCTCGCAGCCCAGCTGCAGCAGCATCTCGCCGTGCAGTTCGGTCTCCACCCCTTCGGCGATCACCTCGCGCTGGAAGCTCCCGGCCAGGCCGATGATCCCGTGCAGGATGGACAGATCGTCCGGGTCGTACAGCATGTCGCGCACGAAGGACTGGTCGATCTTGAGGGTCTCGACCGGCAGGCGCTTGAGATAGGACAGCGAGGAATAGCCAGTACCGAAATCGTCCAGCGAGAAACGCACGCCCAGCTCCCGGCACTCGTGGATCAGGGACGACACGTGGGTGATGTCCTGCAGGGCGCTGGTCTCGACCACTTCCAGTTCCAGGTCCCCGGGCTGTACCCGGGGGTGGCGGGCGAGGGCAGCGCGCAGCCCGGCGATGAAATCGGGGTCGCTCAGCTGCAGCGCATCCACGTTGACGCTGACCGTCAGCGGGCGGCCCTGTTCGCGCCATTGCCCGATCTGCGCGAGCGCCATCTCGATCACCCGGTTGCCCAGCTCCACCATCAGCGGATGGCCTTCCAGCTGCGGCAGGAATGCGCCCGGGGGCCGCAGGCCGTGCTCCGGATGCTGCCACCGGATCAGGGCCTCGGCCCCTGCCAGTTCGCCGCTGCGCATCGACACCCTGGGCTGGTAGAAGAGCACGAACTCGTCGTTCGCCAGGCCCTGGCGGATGGCCTCCAGGGCCTCGTGCTGGTCGCGCAGATTGCGATCGAATGCCACATCGAACAGGTGGTAGCGGTCCCCGCCGGCCAGCTTGGCCTGGTACATCGCCTGGTCCGCCTGGCGCAGCAGCTGGTCGGCGTCCACGGGTTCGGCCTGCGGATACAGGCTGACCCCGAGGCTGGCGGTGACCTGCAGGTGGTGCCTGCCGTCGTGCACCGGCCGGAATGCGGTCTCGCGCAGGCGGTGTAGCAGCGGCTGGGCGGATTCCACGTCCGGCAGGTCCGGCAGCACCGCGACGAACTCGTCGCCGCCCAGCCGTGCCAGCGTATCGCCTTCGCGCAGGCATCCCTTCAGACGCTCCGCCAGCGCGACCAGCATGCGATCGCCCACCTCGTGGCCGTGACCGTCGTTGATGTCCTTGAAGCGGTCCAGATCGAGGTAGACCAGCGCCAGTTGTTGTCCACGCCGCGCCTCCTGGGCCATGGCCTGATGCAGACGGTCGGCCAGCAATACCCGGTTGGGCAGCCCGGTGAGCGCGTCGAAATGGGCCATGTATTCCAGCTGTCGCTGCTGCTCCTTCAGCGGGGTGATGTCGGAGAACAGCCCGACATAGCGCTGCACCGCACCCGCGGCATCGCGGACCGCGCTGATGGTCAGCATCTCGGCGTACAGTTCGCCGTCCTTGCGCCGATTCCAGACCTCGCCCGACCAGCTCCCCTCGGCCTCGAGGGTCTGCCACAGGTCCGCGTAGAAGGCCTCGTCGTGCTTGCCGGACTGCAGCATGCTCGGATTGCGGCCCAGCACCTCCTCGCGCCGGTAGCCGGTGATGCGCGAGAAGGCGGCATTCACGTCGAGGATGCGGCCCTGCGGGTCCGTAATCAGGATCCCCTCGTTGGCATGATGGAAGACGCTGGCGGCCTGCATCAGCCGGTCCTCGGCCTCGCTGCGCTGCATCTCGGAGGCAACACGGTCAACGAACAGCCCGAGCATGGCGGGGGCCAGGTCGTGCAGGCGTTCCTTCAGTGGCTGGCGACTCAGGGTCACCAGGATCCCCAGGGCCCGGCCCTGCCGGTCGATCAGGTTGTGCCCCACATAGGCCTCGATGTCCATCTCCTCGAGCAGGTGGTCCTGCGGGAACAGGCTCCGGATGTTCTCCGGGTAACAGGCGGTACCGTCTTTCGTCACGTTGGCACAGGGGGTGCCAGCCAGATCGTAGCGGAAGGGCGTCAGTGGCTGACCGTCGGCCCAGCCGGCAAACGCCTCAACCCGATGCTGCCCCTCCTCCAGGCGGCCAACGAAGGCGATCTCGGTCCCCAGCGATTCGCACAGCAGGCGGCAGGCGCGCTGGAAGAACTCCTCGCCGCCCAGCCGGGCCAGTTCGCCGTTGAGCGTGGAGAGGGTCTGTTCGATGAGTTTGTGCTCGGTGATGTCGCGGCTGATGCCGAACACGCCGCGTACCTGCCCCAGGGAGTCGAACAGCGGCCACTTGTGGGTCTGCACGTACCCCCGGCGACCATCGGCGTCGTAGAACGGGTCGACCCGGTTGAGTACCGGCCGGCCCTCGGCAAAGATGGATTGCTCTTCCTCCTCGTAGATCCGCGCGGTATCCGCGGGGAAGATCTCGCGATCATGCTTGCCCACCATCTCGCGCCAGTCATCGTGCCCGGTGACGCGTGCCATCGGCTGGCTGCAGAAGCGGATGCGGCTTTGCGCGTCCTTGAAATAGATGAAATCGGTGGTCTGGTCGAGGAAGGTGTGAAAGTCCTGGCTGAAGGTGCGCAGGTCATGTTCAATGCGCCGGCGCCGGCGGATGTTCAGCGCCAGGGCGACGACCAGCCCGGACAGTACCACCAGGCCGCCGATCAGCCAGTACCGCAGCTGGCGCTCCCGCGCCACGATCTCGGCGGACTGCAACTCGACCATTTCCTCCAGACGTTCCTGATAATGCCAGAGGCCCTGTTCCAGGTTGCGGCCGGGGGTGATGTCCTTGATGACCGAAAGCAGCAGGGTGCGGTCGTCGAAGGGGAACGGATGGGAATGCACTTCCACGGTGCGGATCTCGCCATCGGCCAGGCGGTGGCGGAAGATGAAATAGTTGCGCCCCTCGCGCGCGGCCAGCTCGCGCTCCTCGGCGACCTGCTCCGGGGTGAAGGTGTTGATCTGCTGGATCGGCATGCCACGCAGTTCTTCCCGCGAGTAGCCGTAGAAGGACGCCGCGGCGGGGTTGGCATCGACGATCTCGCCGGATTCCGGCTCGATCCACAGCATTACCACCCCGTGCTGATCGAAGACCTCCTCGAACTCGGGTGCCCCGGCTAGCGCCGCCCCCCCGGCGGCCGCCGCCAGGCTCAGCAGCACCGGCAGCCAGGCGGCTCGCAGCCAGTGGGTCGCGTTCGAACGCCTCATGCGCCTCCGGACGCGGGACGCCCGCGTGCACCCGGGCGGCGGGTGGCGAGTCTGCATCGCGGGGGGTGCCGGTTTCCGGACATCATGCGCTGCCGATTATGGCGGAGATGCTGGCCAAGATAACGCATGATCGGTCTCGAGCCCGATATGTCCCCGGGGCGGCGTGTGAATCGCCGGCAGTCGGGCCCGAAGTCGGGCGGATCGGGGTAGCCGTACGCGTATATGCTGACACCGCAGACTGCTCCGTGTGGAGGAAGGGAATCACGGGGGCGGGCCGGCATCGGGGAGAATGGCGCGCCCGAGAGGATTCGAACCTCTGACCACCTCCGGAGTACGGTACATATATGCCCGTATGGTGTGGATACCAGTGGGCGAAAAACGGTGTAAATACGCTATGCAGGCAGAATACGGCTGCATGACGGGAAAAACATCGAACTACGTTTTGTTACGCTTTACACTGCTTCGATCTATGCGTCGGAGACTGTGTAACAGATCTGGGCACAATCATTCTGCCTTCCGAATGAGCGATAGCTGCCGGTCACTGTGGTCGTTGCCCCTGCAGCAATATGGCGACAACTATGTTGACTGATAGGGCGTGGGTGGAGTGCGGTTCAGCCGTTCTGGCCGGGCGGTGCGGGCTGTCGGGATCCCGGCGGATGTGATCCGTATAATCAGGCTGATTCCGGCTCGCGGAAGCGTTGCCGGATGGCTTCCTGAATTCACAGAATAACTGCAACGCCTGAACCCGGAAGGGGTGGGCCAGCTGCCGCCGTAGAATGGGTGGCTCTCACCCCAAACCCATTCAGGCGTACCGATGAGGCACTACAGGCAGCTGACCCAGGAAGAACGATATCAGATCAGTGCGTTGCGCGGGCTGGGGCGCTCGCAGGGGGCGATTGCGCGGACGCTGGGCCGCAGCCCGGGCACGATCAGTCGCGAGCTGAAGCGCAACGGCGATGGCGGTGCCTACGAGGCGCGTA